>NZ_CALJAH010000264.1 GCF_938028185.1 uncultured Cardiobacterium sp.
CCTCAAAAGAGCCGTTATTGTCTGCCTCTTGCGCGTACTGCACGAATTTTTCGGCGAGCGGTGCCAGGTCGGTGTTGCTGCCGTCGGCGTTGCCTTTGGCGAGCAGTTCGCCGAGGTCGGTGAATGCCTTGCCGGGATTTTTCGCGTGGACTTCGTCAAAGAGGGCGGCGACGCCGCTGTAGTCCAGTTGCAGTTTGCCTTCTTCGTTCATGCCGAAGCGGATGGCGTTGAGGTAGGGTTTGAGGCGGGTCTGGAAGAGCAGACCGTCGTAGAGGTTGTCGGCAAGGTTGGCGTAGGTTTTTTCGATGGTGTCGAGGGTGTGTTGCGCCTGTGCCTTGGTGCCGTAGTAGAGGTGGGTGGAATCGGTGCCGGTGAAGGCGTCGAGAATGGCGATTTTCTCGCGCAGTGCCGCTTTCTTTTTCTGCTCCGGGTCTTCGATGCCAAGCAGCGTCCATACATCGGGGCCTTCTATCGTTCCCAGTGCCTGGAGTTCGCCCGGTGTGAGCATGATGGCGTTGCCCTTGCCGCTGCTTGCCATGACGAAATCTTTTGAAGCCGCTTCCAGCACGCCTTCAGTGGTAAAGCGTTTGTCGGTACCTGCCCAGGCGCGCAGGAGCTGGTCGCGCAGCGCCAGTTGTTCTTCCTTGGTTTGCGCGTTGGCATAGGCTTGCAGGGCGGCGGCGACATCGGGCGATTGTGCCGCCGCTTCGCGCAGGTCGCGCACGCGACCGCTGCCGCGCAGGTTCGGCGCCTGCTGCTGTTCGTCGGTAAGAGGCACGCTGTCGCTGAAGCGGCTGTGGAAAGGGTCGGCGGCGAGGTTGAGGTCGCCCATCTGTTTTTCGTTGCCGTCGCTGTCGGTGTAAGTGCCTTCTTCGGCGAGACTGTTGCCGTTGCCCAAATCGCGGTCAGTATTCTTGTTGGCGAGGTTGAGCGCCTTGACCTTTGCCTCATTGAGGGTGAGCAGTTCGTCCTCTTGGCTGATGCCGTCCTGGTTGAGGTCGCGCCAAACGCGCAGCTTGGCAAAGGCACTGTCGGCAGCATCTACTTTGCCGTCGCCATTGTCATCCAGTTCTGCCAACGCCTGATAGCCATTGGCGGCACGCTCGCCGTTTTTCAGCGGGGTATTGTCGCCGAAAAGCTCGTCGCCGTCATTGACGACGCCGTCGCCATTGCGGTCATAAACGAGGAAGCCGTCATCCTTGCCCACCCAGCCGGTAGCGGTGCGGATACCGTCATTGCTGTGGTCAAAGAGCGCGCCTTTATGGCCGTTGCTGGCGAGGGTTTCGATGCCGTCGCCGTCCAAATCAAGGGTGAGGGGATCGTAAACTTTGGCAATGGCTTCTCTAAAAAGGTCGTACCAAGCGCCACTCGCAAGATTGGTTACCCATAGAGACGGGTCAAGCATTGATGCAGCAAAAATGTTTCCAAAATCATTTATAGAGGAAGATAGGTCTATAGTTGTCGTCTCGCCTTTCTTTAGCTCGCCATCTTCAACGCTATAATCTGTTCTTTTAATCGTGTTATCTTTGGTAAAATTAGAAAAATCCAGTTCTGTTACATGATTAACACCAGGATATTGCCCTGGAGTTGGTTTAAGTTTATCAAAGTCGTATATGGCAGTGGTGTTATTAGAAGACACTGATATTCTTGAAAAATAACCTGTTTCGGGATCCCCGTAAGCAGCTATAACGTTACCATTGATAGATATAAACTTAAATTCTTTAACACCTTTGTTAGTATCATTATCGGTAATAGATAACCTTCCCAAAGGATGCCCATCAGGATTTTTTTTTGT
>NZ_CALJAH010000265.1 GCF_938028185.1 uncultured Cardiobacterium sp.
GGATTCAACAGGTGGAGGTTGCAGTATGAGCTGGCACACGTTTACGGACAAGCCGGTTACACCGGGCATGTGGTTTGTAGCTGCGAGAGTTAATGCCAACAAGCAGTTGGAGGGGCAGGTGTTTGTGTATGACAAGCGCGGCTGGCTGGCGGACGGGTTGCTTGATGTTGTGGCGCACCGTCCCGGCGGCCCTGAGGAGGTCACGGATTTTCTGCTTTCTTTGGGTTTCGAGTTCTGGATGGCGTTGCCGGATGTGGAGGTGGCGGCATGAGCTGGTTATTCGGTGAGCCGCCGGAGCGCGGCAGGTTTGTTGCGCTGTTTGACGATGGTAGCGGTGCGGCGTTGTTCGTGTGGGACGGTCATTTGTTGGATGCCGATGGCGACGACCACGGCGTGATGAATGGCGAGGAGCTGGAGGACTGGTTGTATGAGAGCGGTCATTGGTGCTGGACAGCGTTGCCGGAGGGGTATGCCGTGGGTTTTGGGGTAACGACTGCGGCGCGGGATACGCGCTGGCGATTCGCCGAGATGCCCGCACGCGGTACGCGCTTTGTCGCGCTACGCAAGGACGGGCGCGGGGCTGAGGTGTTTTTCAGGACGCCGCTTGGTGCGGTACTGGATGCTGAGGGCGGCGAGCGCCTGCCCGCGTGGGCGACCGACGCCGCGTTGGTGCCATGGTTCGAGGATGCGGGGTTCGCCTTCTGGTTGCCCTTGCCGGATGGGATGCAGTTGTTTTTTGAGGGGCAATCATGAGCCGCATCAGTAATTCTTTCACCATCGCCAATGCCATTGTCGATTTGGATTTGCGTCGGATGTCCGGCAACGCGCTCAAGTGCTATGTGGTGATTGTGCGCAAAACCACAGGATGGAACAAGTCTTCAGACCGCATTTCCATCAGGCAGTTTCAGGAGCTTGCGGGCATTGCCAAACGCGACACGGTTGGCAAGGCGCTACGCGAACTTGAGGAAATGGGGCTGATTATCCGCCATGAATCGTACGGGAAAATCACGACCTACTCGCTCAATTTTGACGAGCCATCGCCATCTTCCGACGACCATACCCACCCCGATGAACGGGGTGACACCCACCCCGATAAACGGGGCACTACAAAAGACACTATGACAAAAGACACTTCTAACAAAGGGAGTGTGTGCGCTGACGCGCCACCCGCGCCCCCCGAACCTGACCAGCCGAAACCGAAACGGCGGTCGAAGGCGGACGAGTTCGTCGCGTTCTTGGCAGAGCGGGGCGTGGAAGAAGAAACCGCCCGCGCCTGGTGGAAGTATCACGACGGCAAGGAGATGACGGAGTACGCCTGGAAGCGGCATTGCCGGCAGGCAGAAGTGGCAGGCATCAGCCCGCAGGAGGCGGCGGCATACGCGGCAGAGCGGAAATGGCAAGGATTTTACGCCAACAGCTACCTGAGGGACATGGCAGAAACCGAACAGGCCAAGCAAATGCGCGACCGCATGGCAGCGCAGCCGCAAGGCCGCACGTTTGACCAGACCGGCCGCGAGGTGTCGCCCGCTGGCGTGCCGGGGATGCCGAACGGGTTTGGCGGCGTACCGCAGGGCGGCAGCGCCATCAGCCGGGGCTTGGCGATTCTGGACAGTTTCATTCAAGACGAGGATTAAATCATGCAAATCAATCAATTACCCAAGAGTGTCAGTAATGCGGTGGCAAACGGCCTGAAGCGTTTGCTGGTGTTGCGCATGGAGGGCGCGCCGTCGTCTGACGACATGGCGGCGGTGTTGCAAGTTTGGCTGGAGGCGCTGGCGTGTGGCAGGCAATGGGGAGATGACGACAGCGCGCGGGTGAAATCAGCGTTTCTGCGTTTGTGCCAAACGTGTATTCGCTGGCCACAGCCCGCGCAGTTGCTGGCCAGTCTGCCTCCCAAAGACTCCCCGCTGGCGTTGCCGGAGGCGCCGATGAGCGTCGAAGAGCGCGCGAAACAGGATGCTTGGCTGGACGATATGGTCGCAATGATTACCGGCAAGATGCGCATCAATGCGCCGCGCGATGATGAGATGTTCCCCAAAGGCGGTGCGGCATGACCGGGGCAATCCTGCGCCGTCTGCGCGAGGCCTGCGGCTATACACGCCCGCAGGTGGGCAAGATGGCTGCGATGTCGGAAAGCGCGCTGGCGCGTCTTGAGCAACGCGGGCAATCGCTCCCCGTGTATTACCCCGACCGGTTGCGGGTGCGTGC
>NZ_CALJAH010000266.1 GCF_938028185.1 uncultured Cardiobacterium sp.
CCCGTGGGGGAGGGTTGGGGTGGGGGCAGCAAACCATCCGCGTTAGCGGTAAGCACCACATACCATTTACTGACACCTTCCCCGCTATCCTGTATGTAAACGCAGCCCCGTCGCGCTTGAAAATATCCCGGCCAACCACACCCCTTGCACAACAAACCACAAAACGGCGTGGTAAAAATCACGCCTGCTCACAACATTGAAATAAAATTCCAACGCCAGCGGCAATTCGCGCAATAAAATACGGACATTCACCCTGACAAAAGATGAATCAGGATAAATGTTTCAAGGCAGATTCTATAAGATGCCCCGCGAAAGAACGGCAAAAACACTCTTTCAAACCCAATCAACACAAATCAGGAGAACCGTTATGGCCTTTAACCTCAAAAACCGTCACCTGCTGAGTCTGGTACATCACTCCGAACGGGAAATCAATTACCTGCTGGACCTTGCCCGCGACCTGAAACGCGCCAAATACGCCGGTACCGAGCAGCCCAAACTCAAAGGCAAAAACATAGCGCTTATTTTTGAAAAAACCTCCACCCGTACCCGCTGCGCCTTTGAAGTCGCCGCGCATGACCAGGGCGCCAACGTCACCTATATTGGCCCCGGCTCTTCCCAAATCGGCCACAAGGAAAGCATGAAAGACACCGCGCGCGTACTGGGACGAATGTATGACGCCATCGAATACCGTGGTTTCAGCCAAAGCATCGTTGAAGAATTGGCCGAATACGCGGGCGTTCCCGTCTTCAATGGCCTCACCGACGAATTTCACCCGACACAAATGCTCGCCGACGTATTGACCATGATTGAATACAGCGACAGGCCGCTGAAACAAATCAAATACGTCTATATCGGCGACGCGCGCAACAACATGGGCAATTCCCTGTTGCTGATTGGCGCCAAACTGGGCATGGATGTACGCATCTGCGGGCCAAAAGCCTTATTGCCGGAAGACAAACTGGTGAAAATGTGCGAAGGATTCGCCAAAGAAAGCGGCGCGCGCATTACCGTGACCGATGATATTGACAAGGCCGTCAAAGACGTCGATTTCGTCCACACCGACGTTTGGGTCTCGATGGGCGAACCGCTGGAAAGCTGGGGCGAACGCATCAAAATTCTCCTGCCCTATCAGGTGACACCCGAACTGATGAAACGCAGCGGCAATCCGCACGTCAAATTCATGCACTGCCTGCCCGCCTTCCACAACAGCGAAACCAAAGTGGGCAAAGAAATCGCGGTCAAATATCCCGAACTGAAAAATGGTATCGAAGTTACGGAAGACGTTTTTGAATCGCCGATGAACATCGCCTTTGAACAGGCAGAAAACCGGATGCACACTATCAAGGCGGTGATGTACGCCAGCCTGACCTAAAAGGAGTGCCGTATGAGAATCGTCATCGCATTGGGTGGCAACGCCCTGTTACGTCGCGGCGAACCGCTGACCTTTGAAAATCAGCGGCAGAATATCAAAATCGCCTGCGAACAAATTGCCAAAGTATTCCCCAACAACGAACTGGTTATTGCCCACGGCAATGACCCGCAAGTCGGTTTGCTGGCCTTGCAGGGGGCGACGTACAAAGACGTACCGACCTATCCGCTGGATGTCCTCGGTGCAGAATCAGTGGGCATGATTGGCTATATGATTCAGCAGGAACTGGGTAATCTCGTTCCGTTTGACGTACCGCTCGCCACATTATTGTCGCAAGTGGAAGTGGACAGAAATGATCCGGCCTTCCAGCACCCGACCAAACCGATTGGCCCGGTTTATACCAAAGCAGAAGCGGAACAACTGGCAAAAGAAAAAGGCTGGTCAATTGCGCAGGATGGCGATAAATACCGCCGCGTGGTACCGAGTCCATTGCCAAAACGCATCTTCGAAATCCGTCCGGCGAAATGGTTGCTCGAACACGGCAGCATCGTCATTTGCGCCGGGGGTGGCGGCATTCCGACCTATTACGACGAGCAGCACAATTTGCACGGCGTGGAAGCGGTCATTGACAAAGACCTTTGCTCCGCCCTGCTCGCCGAAAATCTCGAAGCGGATTTGTTCATTATCGCCACCGACGTTTCCGCCACCTTTGTCGATTGGGGCAAAGAAACGCAAAAAGCGATAGCCAGCGCGCATCCCGACGCGATAGAAGCGATAGGGTTTGCCGCCGGTTCGATGGGGCCGAAAGTACAGGCCGCCATCAATTTCGCCCGCCATAGTGGACGCGATGCGGTGATTGGCTCGCTCTCCGATATTGTCGATATCGTCAAGGGCAAGGCCGGAACGCGCATCACGACCCAAGCCGACGGCATTTCCTATTACTGACACTGCCCGGGCGGACGGATGACCGTCCGCCTGAATCCGTCTGCACATCAAGGAATTATTAAAGGTTAAAAAACAATTTAACTTCCCTTCCGCCTTTACCATCCTCTTCATTATTCTGATTATTGCGGTGGTATTGACCTGGGTAGTCCCCGCCGGTTCCTATTCCAAGCTGACCTATGACAACATCAACAATGTATTCGTGGTCAAGGCTTATCAGCAAGAAGACGTAACCTATCCGGCAACCGAAGAAAGCCTGGAAAAGCTCAAAATCAAAATAGACCTGAAGAACTTTACCGAAGGCACCATCAAAAAGCCGATTGCCATTCCTGACACCTATCAGCGGGTGGAAAACAAACCGAAAGGTATTGGCGATATTGCCGTCAGCATGGTACACGGCACCATTGAAGCCGCCGATATTATGGTCTTTATCTTTGTTTTGGGGGGCATGATTGGCGTCATCAACAAAACCGGCTCCTTTAACTCCGGCCTGATGGCACTGGCGCGAAAAACCAAAGGAAGGGAATTTGCCATTTTCTTTAGCGTTTCCGTGCTGATGGTATTGGGCGGCACGACCTGCGGCATTGAAGAAGAGGCGGTTGCGTTCTATCCCATTCTGGTGCCGGTATTCCTCGCCCTCGGTTATGACGCGATTATCTGCGTTGGCGCGATATTCCTCGCCTCCTCAATGGGTACAGCATTCTCCACCATTAACCCGTTCCCGGTCGTCATCGCCTCCAACGCCGCCGGCATTCCCTTTACCGAGGACATCGGTTTCCGCGCCGTCGGTCTGGTATTGGGTGCCGCGTGCGTCATTTATTACCTCTATTGGTATGCGAAAAAGATCAAGGCCAATCCCGAAGCCTCCTACACCTATGCCGAGCGCGAAGAATTTGTGCAGCTTTACATGAAAGATGTCGATCCGAATGCGATTGTGGAATTTACCCTGCGCCGGAAAGTCATCCTGACCCTGTTCTGCATTGCCTTCCCGATTATGGTTTGGGGGGCATGGCCGGTGGCTGGTGGTTCCCGCAAATGGCGGCCTCCTTCCTGACGATTACCATCGTCATCATGTTTATCTCCGGCCTGAAAGAAAAAAAATCGTCAATGCCTTTACCCACGGTGCCTCCGAACTGGTTGCCGTCTCGCTCATTATCGGCATGGCGCGCGGGGTAAACCTCGTCCTTGAAGAAGACATGATTTCCGACGCCATCCTGAATTATACTTCGCAACTGGTGAGCGGAATGCCGGCCAGTATGTTTATCCTCGGACAACTGGTGGTCTTTATCTTCCTCGGACTGGTTGTGCCCTCCTCATCGGGTCTCGCCGTACTCGCCATGCCGATTATGGCACCGCTGGCCGATGCCGTCGGTATTCCGCGCTTTATCGTGGTATCCGCCTATAACTGGGGGTAATATGCCATGCTCTTCCTCGCACCGACCGGACTGGTACTGGTGACGCTGCAAATGCTGAAAATCTCCTTCAACAAATGGGTGAAATTCGTCATGCCAATGATTGGCGTCCTGCTGGCTATTGGCGCAACGCTTTTGGTCATTCAGGTTTCCCTGTACGGACGCTGATGGCTGACAAAAGGCTGCCGCCAGGGCAGCCTTTTGTTTTTTTATGGCATGAGCCACCCCTTTCCCCCGAAAATCGCCTTTCGACGGCAGGAGCAACACTTATGCCGAAAGACAAGCTGCTAGACAATATCAATACCCGCATTCTGCGGGCGCTGCAAAAGAATGGACACCTGCACAACAACGAACTGGCACAGGAAATCGGCCTTTCCAATTCGGCCTGCCTGCGCCGGGTCAATATTCTCGAAGAAAACGAATTTATTGACCGCTATGTCGCCATTCTCAATCCGCAAAAAGTGGATTGCAATCTCGCGGTCTATCTCTTTGGCTCGTTTTCCGAAGAAGACATCCAGAAAAGGGATCGCTTTATCTTCGAGATGAAGCTCATCCCCAATATTGTCGAATGTCATTTGATGGCAGGCGATTATGATTTCATTATCAAAATGCGCGTCGCCAATCTGGATGAATTTCATCACATCAAAACCAAATACTTCAACAAGGACATCGGCATCAAAAACATCAGATCGGAAGTGGTGCTGAAAACGATCAAGGACACGACGGAATTGCCGCTGTAGCCCCTTTCATCAAGGCAAAACCCGGCGCTTGGGCAGGATTCCCGCTTGCAGTGAGGCTGAATGGCAAACAGCCGCGCCGTGGTCATTTCGCCCGTCATCCACCGCGACAAAGCCGCCGCTCGCACGGCAGGCGTGTATAATGTGTGCAAATATTCACAAAGCGAGGTGACTTGATGCGCAAAGAGGGTGAAAACCTGTTCAAATGGCTATGGCGCAAATATAACGAATTCTATGATGAAGCCGGATTTTCCCAGGTGGGGGGCTGTCGTCGTTGTCTGCCTTTCATCAAGGAAGATCCGCCATTGGAATGGCCGGATCGGCTGCGCAAGCTGAATGAGGACACACGACAATCCGCCGGGAAACACCGGCAGGATTCGCAAGAGGTTTAAGTTTTTAATTCAGGAGTATTTATGGTTTTATTTTTTGCCTGTGTGGCGATGCTGGTCGCCGGTTATTTCATCTATGGTGCATGGATGGAAAAAATCTTTGTCATCAAGCCGGAGCGGCAGACGCCCGCGTATGCAATGGGCGACGGTGTCGATTATGTGCCGATGTCGCGCACCAAGGTTTGGCTGATTCAGGTATTGAACATTGCCGGAACCGGGCCGATTTTCGGGCCGATTTTGGGTGCGCTTTATGGCCCGGTGGCAATGTTGTGGATTGTCGTTGGCTGTATTTTTGCCGGTGCGGTGCATGATTATTTCTGCGGCATGATTTCCATCCGTAACAATGGCGCTTCCATTCCGGCGATGTCTGGCCGTTATATTGGTGCGCCGGTCAAGCACATTATTAACGTCGTCGCGCTGATTTTGCTGGTTTTGGTCGGCGTTGTTTTCGTCCGCACCCCGGCGGATTTGTTAACCCGCCTCACCGAACAGGCGATTAGCAATCAGGGCGTGGGCGCGATGGGCGCGGCGGTCGGCACGGTGAGCGAGAATGCCAGTCCGGGGATGAGTACCGATACGCTGACGCTGATTTGGACGTGCATTATTTTCGCCTATTACATCATCGCGACCTTGCTGCCGATTGACAAAATCATTGGCCGCATTTATCCGCTGTTTGGCGCGCTGCTGATGTTCATGACTGCCGGGATGTTATTTGGCCTCATTTTTGAGGGCATTCCCGCTTATCGCACCCTCGGCTTGGAAAATGGCATTTCTTTGGGAGATTTCTTTAGCAATTTCCATCCGAAAGGTGCCAATGCCTTACCCATTTGGCCGCTCATTTTCGTCACCATTACCTGCGGTGCCATTTCCGGTTTCCATGCGACGCAAACGCCGATGATGGCGCGTTGTACTGAAAATGAACGCGAAGGCCGTTTCGTCTTTTATGGTGCGATGATTACCGAAGGGGTGATTGCGCTGATTTGGTGCATGGTTGGCCTTTCATTCTATCCCGACGTGCAGGCATTGCTCGCCGCCACCGCCAAATCTCCGGCACCGGTGGTCTTTGATTCGGCAATGAAGATGCTCGGCACATTCGGCGGCGTACTCGCGGTTTTGGGCGTGGTGGTCTTGCCGATTACTTCCGGCGATACCGCTTTCCGCGCCGCGCGTTTGCAGATTGCCGAGTTTTTCAACAGCTACGGCATCAATGCCGACCAGCGCAAGATAGGCAAGCGCCTGATAATCACTGTGCCGCTGTTTGTCGTCGGCATCGCGCTGACGATGATCGACTTCAACCTGCTCTGGCGCTATTTCAGCTGGGCGAACCAGACGACGGCGACCATCATGCTGTGGACGGCGGCGGCGTATCTCTACCGCCACCAGAAATTCCACTGGGTCTGCACCATTCCGGCGGTTGTGATGACGCAAATCTGTGCCTGCTACCTCTTCTTTGACCACAAGATCGGCTTCGGCTGGGTGTGGGACACCTTCGGCCTGAGCGCCCATAGCTGGATGGCCTCAATGGTTGCCGGCGCTGTGGTTGCCGTGGCACTGACCGCGCTGTTCTTCGTCGGCCTCAAGCCGAGCGGCATGAACGCGGGCGGCATCGTCGCGGTCTCCGTGGACGACTGATTCCGGCCTTTAATCTTTGGAAGCGGCGCTGCGGCGCCGTTTTTTTGTGCCTGCGCGCTGCCATTCGCTGTATAGCCATCCACCGAAAGCTTCATACTGTGTTGCGCCGCCTCGCCGTACAACTG
>NZ_CALJAH010000267.1 GCF_938028185.1 uncultured Cardiobacterium sp.
GCTCATTGATCATCGGCATATGCTCCAACTGGCGCGCGCGTGACTCACCGCGCAATGGTGCTGCCTTTATCGGGGGCGGATCCCAGCGCTGCATACCCGGTGGGGTGATGCGCGCCGCCGTAATCTCCATCTTCGCGTCTGCCGCATCAGCGATTGTGACCGCATCGGCAGAAGGTGCCTGGTCATCGCCATAGAACGAGTACGGACTGTTGCCGCTGTCGGCGGTACTTTGCTGCGTTTTGTCAGCTTTGTGCTTGCACGCTCCCAGCGCCAAGGCAAAAACAGTCAACAACATCACGCTACGGCAATCCATGGCGGCTCCCGTTTACTCGGCGGTTTTCCGGGCAGATTGCGGCGCGCGGCCATCCGGCACACACCAGTAGCTGCGCGAATACCAGTTGACGGTGAGGTCGCGCTCACGGTACTGGCAGCCGCCATCGGCGCGGCTGCCGGAGAAGCTGGTGCAGGCGGAAAGCAGGCAGGCGAAGACGAGCGGGAGGAGGAAGGTTTTCATGGGTGGCTCTCCCCGCTGGTGGTATTGGGTGTATGGGCGGCTGGTGCAGGCGGCGTTGATGAAGTGGTTGCCTGGGTCGGCGTGGCGGATGGTGGTTTATCCGGGTTCGCCGCTTTGGCTTCTGTCGCAGGCTTCGCGGCAGCTTTTGTATCGGTCGCCGCAGCCGGAGCTGCTGCTTTGCTTTCTGTCGCAGCAGGCGCGGTAGCCGTCTTGCGGGTAGCCGTTGCCGCTTTCTCGGTAGCGGGTGTAGTCGCCGTTTTCCTAGCGGCATCAGCGTTGGGTGCAGTCTTTTTCTCTGTCGCAGTCGTTACGGCGGCTTTTGTGCCGGAAGTAGATGCGGCAGTACGCGCTGTCGCAGTCGCAGGCGTGGCGGTTTTACTGCGGCTGGCGGTTTTCTCGCCCGTACTGACGGGGAGCAACGCCGGAGTAGTGCCTGTAGCAGACTTGCGCGCTTTCTTGCCTGCGGTCGCTTTGCCGGATTTTTCCGCATCTGTCCCGGGTGAGACGGTTTTCAGGTCGGCAAGGCGGGTAGTGGCGGGGCGTAGTGCGCTGGCTTCACGCACGGATTTGCGTGGCGGCGGGGTATTGAAGGTACTGTCGTGATAATCCCCGGCAGGTGGCGGCAGCAGTACCGCCTGGGGTGAGGCGACGTAACTGTCGTTAGGAAAGCTGCCCCCGTAAGCCGCCGACGTTGCCGTATGTCTGGCGGGATAACTGGGAGAGGCGGCATAGGAGACCGAGCTGGCATAGGGGTCATAGGGAGAAGGACTGACGCGGGTCGTGCCGCTTGCCGTGAGCGGCGCGTTATCCGCCGGCGTATTGGCCACAGTAGCTGCTACTGGTGCAGGACGCTCGGCATAGCGCACATTGACCTCGAAAGAAACGAGGCGGTTCACTGGATCAACAACGAGTGACCAGCCGTCACCGGCGACCCAGGACAGTGCGCGGGCCAGCGGCATCGGATTGATGCTGCGCTTGTTGTCGGGCCACGGCTGACGGTAGAGACGCCAGATTTGCGGGTCGGCATTATCTGCGCCAGCGAGTGCCCAACCGCTGCCCTGCAACAGCTGCTCCAGTCCTTCCTGGACGCTGTAAGCGTCAATCGTCTTGAATACCATGGCATCCAAGCCGGAAAGGCGGTCATTCACTTCCCCGCTCTCGACGATGGTATAGCCATTGCCGTAGTAGGTCTGTGCCTGCGCGCCGAGGGCGAGCGCTAGCGCGGAAAAAAGTAGAACCGGTCGCGTCATGCGTACTCCGAATACCAAAACTGGCGGAATTATTCGGCGCGGCAAGCCTAACGTCAGGAAATATGGCACAAATTAGCGCGCTAAATTGCACCATATCCGCTGACGCGGCGACGCAAAGCATTGACAATGCACAAACCTGACAACCTGCCCTCCCAAGCACTAAAGGGTATCCGTCACCCCGGCAACACCCGCTGCGCGTGTGCTGCCGTGTTGCCGGGTGATTGAAGGGGCTGAAGGGCTCCTGCCTCTAAAGGAAGCCGTCCCCTATCGGGGGACGGCTGTTAACGGCAAGGGGAAAGGGGCTTCAATGGCCTGAAGGGAGGCAAGGGGTGGTAACCGCTACGCGGTTACCACGAAGGGGTTTAACGGGTTTTTAACGGTTCCTAACGGTTAAAGGACAGAGACGATGACAGACACACTGGCACCGCGCTACCAAAAGGCAATTACGGCGATGCGCCCGGCAATAGAGGCGCTTTACCGGCACTATGAGGGCTTTTCGACACACTGGGTGGAGAAAGAAGAACTGCCTGCGGCAGAGCTGGAGGCTTTTCTCGAGCGGTTGGATATCAACTACCCCGACGCGTCGCACATGCGTATCAAGCTGGCCATCTGGGCATGTATCCAGCGCCTTTCCTGCTTCAGGTACCGCGTCATCCATACCGCCGCCGACGGTCGTGTCAGCGTCTGGAACCCACTGGAAATTCCGCTCAAGACATGGCGGCAACAGCACCCCGGCGGCGAACTGCATTACCGCGACACCGACCAGCCCTATCCTGCAACAGACCTCATTGCCGACTGGGTTGCCCGCCAGCTGCATGAACCACTCGCTCAGGACGGTTAAACATGCTGAAGTGGCTGCTTGGTAGCAAGACGGCAAAAAGCCGCGCGCCGGACAAACTCGATTTTGACCAATTGCCGGTACTTTCCGCCCGCGCCCTGATCGACCTCACCGGGCAGTACAGCCGCCTCGCCCACATCCGGCGCATCGTGCAAATCGATGACGTGACCTATCAGACCCTGTACCAGGATACGATCGAACGTTTCGCGGAACTGGTGCAGCTGATGCCGGCTTCGCAGGCACACCACCACGCCGTACCGGGCGGATTGTTTGTGCACACGCTTGAAGTTCTCGAACATGCCCTGACCCTGCGCCGCCAGCACAAACTGCCCATGTTTACGACAGAGAAACAGCAGGAAGACGAACGCCACCTCTGGACCTACGCGGTTTTCCTCGCCGCCCTGCTGCACGACGTCGGCAAACGCCTCACCCTGTGCCGCTTCATCCTCGATAACAACCGCGAGCTGGAACCCTTCTCCAGCGATCCGGCACAACTCGCAGGGCGGCATTACCGCATCGTTTTCAACGACCCCAAATACCACGTCCTGCACGAACAACTCGGCCTTGCCTTTATCGGACACTTGCTGTCGCCGTTGGCACAAGATTTCATCCTGCCGCGCCTGCACGTGATGCAACAGGTGATGGGCTACATCCATGGCGACGATGACGCCGCCGAAATCATCGGCAAAATCGTGCGCCAAGCCGACCAACAATCCACCGGTGAAAGCCTGCAACACATTCCCACGCGCAGATTCAAAGGCGCAACCCTGGAAAACATCGGCGAGCGCCTGATGACCCGCCTGCGCCATCTCCTCGCCGACAACCGCTTTGCCATCAATACCCGCAACGGCAACGTCTATACCACCGGCGACTTCCACACGGGCTACACCTACATCCTCAGCAAAACGCTGGCCGATACACTACGAAACAGCCTGCACGAAGACGGGCAGAACGATATTCCAAGCGACAACAACCGCATCTTCGACATCCTCGGCGAACACGGTTTCGCCGAACGAAACGCCGACGGCAAAGTGATGCACTACCTGAAACGCACCCTGCAAGGCAAAAGCGACACCTACACCGTCCTCAAATTCCGCACCGCACGCCTGCTCGTCACCGCTCCCCCGCCGTTTCCTGGCGACCTGGTTGAAGTGGCAAGCCGCGAAACCGCCGCTCCGACCTACGCAATGGCCGCCAAAAGCGCAGTACCAGCGAGTCACCAACCTGCCCCAATCCCGGCATCATCGCCCCCGCCTGCAACAGTCCCTGAAGCCCCGGACACCTTCAGCGACCAGACCTTCCCGTGGGACGAAACCGCCACGCCACAAACCACCACACCTGCAACAGCAGATGACCCGTTCGCTGACCCTGCAACAGGCGGGACATTTACGCCACATGCGGCAGCCACTGATGAAAACCGTCCTGCAACTGCGACAGGAGAAGAAACAGCGCAGCAAACTGCGGCTGCCGACGACCCCTTTGCCGACCCGGTCGGTATCGAAGTCCCGTTTTCTGCGTCGGCAACAACTGCCACGACACAACCGGCACCTGCAACCGCCGCAGAACCTTTTGCGGCTGCCGCAGGCGAAGACGAAAACCTGCCGCAGGAAACCACCAAAACTCCACCACCTGCGGCAGGAGAACAACTGCCTTCCGCAGCGGCAGCAGGCGAACAAACCGAACCCTCTGACCTGGGCGAACGTTTCTTTGTCTGGTGCAGGGCACAAATCCGCGAACGGAAAATCGTCATCAACGAAAGCAACAGCGTCATCAACAAAGTGTGCTACCAGGGACGCGACGTCATTGCTGCCGTCACACCGCGCATCTATTTCCTTTTTGGCGACACCCTCGGCCTGGTGCAGGACAAGAGCACGGCGACCCGTATCCAACACGCGCTGCACAAAAACAAAAGCAACACCCCCGCGCCTGCCGGACAAATACACCGTTACCAAATCAAAAAATCCGAGAACAACCCACTCGGCGGACACCAGGCTCTCAATTTTTACCTGTTTGAAATAGAAAAATTCGCAGGCGATGACACGGCGGTAAAAACGATCATCGATGGCGTACCGACCAACGGCAATCTGGTACCGGCAGCACCGAAGAACAAAGACAGCGCGGGGAAAAAGAAACCCGCCAAGAAGGCGGGGGGTGATACATGAATGCACACGCAAAATATATTTTCATAGACGGCACGTTTATGCCAACACAACCTTCACATAATCAAATGATTACTCAAGAAAGACACGTACAAAAACAAAACCGGAGAAGCCCGTGGCAAAACCTATACGCGCGTCGTATCTGTACACACCGATTCATGGTCAGGTTCCAATCAGTTCAAGGAGTTGCGCTCAAAAAACGGTTGCAAAGCCGAGATGAAAGCGGTACATTTGTGAACAGTTCAAACGGTACACATTTCTCTCCAAAATCTCTCTCTGACAGGCTTTCCCGTCGCAATGACGGGCTTATACCAGCATGGACAAGCC
>NZ_CALJAH010000268.1 GCF_938028185.1 uncultured Cardiobacterium sp.
AACCCGAAAACGGCAGCTGGCAAGGCGTTGTGGCAGCTGGCGCTAACGCTGAAAGGCAACGGCAAGGTGGCCTTTCAAATGGAGCGCATCACGGTTTGGGCATCCACAACACGACCAATCTGCTGGACGGAAAATTTGCCGACTTAAAGCGCAGTGGGGTGTCATCACGGGATGAGAAAGGTGAATAAGGTAAGGTTTATAAAGGATTATTTCTCCCTGTCTGGTGATGAGTAGCTCCTTTTTTGTCCCATATGCCTTTTTTTCTTCATGGGGATATCCTCTCACAGATAGTACTCCCTCCTGATTTCTTGGGGCGGTTTAGTGTGCATGAGGCCCACGCAGCGGGATGTTGAACAGGCGCTCAGAACCAGATGATTTTTTTGCGGTTGCGCGGGGTGAATTTGCCACCAACCATTTGGCAGTTGCTTTGTGTCATTTCTTCTTTGTATTCGTGGCCGTCGGCGTGGATGGCGGTGCAGGTGCCCTTGGAGAGGTTGTGCGAGCCGACGGCGGCGGTGGTGTCGCCTCTGGCGCAGGCGGTGAGCAAGAGGGCGGTAGTGAGGGATGCGAGCAGGGTTTTGGTCATGGGGTTTCTCGTGGGTTTGGTGAGGTTTTTTTGGCGGGCGGGGCGGTTTGCGCTTCTGTCCGCGTTTTCCTGTTTGGCGGTTTGTCGTTTACATACGCTTGAGCGCTCAAGGTGTATGTAAATCTGTAGCAACTGTAGGGGCAGTCAGGACGGTGTCCGTAATCGCCCATTTTGTTATCACGGGCGGTTACGCTCGTTCCCCGCTAACCGCCCCTACAGGGGGAGGGGGGCGCGGCGGGATTCGTTTCTCAACGCCCCTTCAGCCGTCCCAGCGGGTCGGCGGAGTCAATGCCGTCCATGTATTGCAGGTGGCGCTCTTTGTGGGTGAGCTGATAGACAAGGCCAAGCCAGTTGGCAAAGAGTGCCTTGGCGGTGTCGCGCCAGGTGACTTCTATTTCTTCGGCGAGGCGGTCTTCGGGGAAGTCGCTGATGGGGCGGCCTGAGGCGAGGTAGTCGCGCAGGATGTGTTGTCCGGCGGGGGTGAGGTAGTGTTCCGGCGGTTGTGGCGGCTGCGGCTGTACGCCCTGCTGGTAGTGGCCGAGGTCACGCCGGTATTCTTTGAGCAGGCTGCTGCGGTCGTATTCGGGGTGCCCCTGGAAGTAGATTTGGCGGAAGCCGTCCGGCGAGCTTGCCATCGCCACGCCGCTTTCTTCGCCCGCGACCAGTACCGGCAGGCCGTGCGCTTCGAGTTGGGCGGCGCTGATGCCGTTCCAGCGCGAGTGCGGCATATCAAAGCGGGTGTTGATGTTGGCGAGCATCGGGTGGCTGCGGTCGAGCACGCGGTGGCTGTACACGCCAAAGAGTTTGGCGTCGCGGCGCTGCCGCGTGATGCCGTAGAAGTGCTGGAGCGCGAGGTGCGAGGCGAGGCAGGAGCAGAGGACGGAGGTGACGTTTTTGTCCGCCCAGTCGAAGACGCGCTGCACGTGCGGCCAGTAGGCTTCTTGCGCGAGGTCGGCGTGCATCGGGTTGGTGCCGGTGAAGATGATGGCGTCGAGGCCGTCGCGGGCGAGGTCGTCGAAGTGTTCGTAGTGGCGGTCGATGTAGGCCTGGTTTTCGGCGCTGCGCGGTACGCCGGGGACGGTGAAGATGTGGACGTAGAACTGCGCGATGCGGTTGGAGTTGCCGATGAGGCGCAGGAATTGGCGCTCGGTCGCTTTCAGCGCGCCGTCGGGCATGATGTTCAGCAGGCCGATGTGCAGTTCGCGGATGTCCTGCTGGCTGGCGCGGCGGATGTCGAGGATTTCTTGTCCTTCGGCGCGCAGGCGGTCGAGGGTTTCGAGTTCGCGGTGGGCGACGAGTGGCATTATTGGCCTCTTTGCGCGGCACGGGCGCGGTTGAGCAGTTCATCAAAGTCGGCGGCGTCGCGCACTTGCCAGACGTCGCGTGCGCCGAGGACGACGCCGTGGCGCGCGGCCAGTTGCAGGTAGCGTTTGCGCCGGTGTGCCATCATTTTCGGGGTGACGAAGCGGATGAAGTCGTCGGACTCGAAGCGGTCAGGGGTGAGGCCGCCTTTCATCAGGCTGTATTCGCTGATCATTTGTTGGAGGAAGGCGGCGTGGTAGCAGATGGGTTTGGGGTAGGCGATGGCGCGCGCTTCCAGTTCGGCGTAGAGCGCTTCGTCGGTGTCGATATAGACGAAGAGGGTGTGCGCGGCGAGGGTTTGTATGAGGGCGTCGTCGTCGATTTCGCAGATGCTGCCACCGGCGTCGTTAATAAAGGCCTTGTAGCCGTAGAGGCGCTCGGCGCGCTCGATGAAGGCGGGGACGTCGTACATCGCCGCGCGTTCGGCTTCGCTGAAGAGGCGCTGCCGCTCAATGAAGGTGCGCGCGTCGTAGCCGTCGCGCCCCAGTTTGCCGATGAAGGCGGAGAGGATGTGCAGCCGTTCGATGGTGACTTTGCCCTTGACGCTGACGGCGTCGTCGCGCAACAGCGCCGCGAGGGTCGGCTCGCGCCGCGCCAGCACGGTGAGCCAGTCGCTAATCGGCTCGCTCAGGTAACGGGTGGCGATGCGGTAGTCGCCGGAGTAGTGAAACCAGCCGGCGCCTTGCAGCAGGGTGGCCAGCGTGGTTTTGCCGACGCCGGAGGTGCCCATCAGGGTGATGCGGGATATCGGGGGCATTTTTTCTTCCGTTTGCACTGAAAACGCGCGCTATATTAGCATTCTGTCCCTGCTTCTTACGGAATTTATCGCTGTTTATGGTCTCTCTTTTTACGCAAATTTTTCCCGCACCGCCCGGCGATTTGTTGCTTGGTGACTGGCAGGGCGAGCTGGTTCTCTGCGACTGGCTGCTTGCCAGCAATGGCCACCGTAGCGACAGCCGCGTGCCGCATTTGCTCGGCGCATCGTTACAGGAGCAGGCGACGCCGCTGCTGGCGGAAACTGCGGCGCAACTGGCCGCGTTTTTCACCGGCAAGCGGCGCGGTTTTGACCTGCCGCTGCGTCTGGTTGGCACGCCGTTTCAGGTGCGCGTCTGGCAGGCGCTGCGGGAAATTCCCTGCGGCGAAACGCGCAGTTATCAGGACATCGCCCGCGCCATCGGCAATGTGAACGCCACCCGCGCGGTGGCGGGTGCCATCCGCAGCAATCCGCTGTCGGTGGTCGTCCCCTGCCACCGGGTGATTGGCAAAAACGGCGGCCTCACCGGCTATAACGGCGGCACGGCCGCGCTCTATATCAAGGCGCGGCTGCTGGCGCTGGAGCGGGGTGCAAGGGAATTGGGGTTGGCATGAGAAACGCGCCGGGTGGCGCGTTTTTTGTGGTGCAGAGGCTTTGCCGAAGTCGGGTTCAGGCGGTTTCGCGCAGGCTTTCCAGTGCTGTCGCGGTTTTGCTCGGCAGGAATTGGGTGATGGTGTATTCCGCCAGTTGTTGCTGGTGGAACGGGTCTTCGCTGATGATGCGCTCTACGCTCGCCCGGTCTGGTGCACGCAGGATGATGATGCCGCCGTCGCGCGGTTCTTTGCGCCCGGAGAGGAGGAATACGCCTGCGGCGTAATAGCGCTCCAGGTAGGCGATGTGCGCGGGCAGGTGCGCTTCGATGTCGGCCAGCGGGCGGATGTAGTGCAGCGAGATGATGTACATGATGTTTCGCTGTTCTCAGAGTTGCGCCAACAGCGGTTTCAGCGCTTCGCGCAACGCGGTTTGGGTGTCGGCGTCGGCCTTGCCGTCGGCGTCAAAGTGGTCGCCGTAGCTGCCCCGGCTGTATTGACCGACGATTTTCGCGCCTTGCCACGGCAGCAGTTGGGCAAGCAGGGCGAGGTTGCTTGCGCCGCCGTTCGGGCCGGGCGAGGTGGAGATCAGCAGCACCGGTTTGTCGCCGAAGAGCTTGTGGCTTTGCGTGTTGGCGTAGCGGCTGCCCCAGTCGATGAGGTTTTTGAAGGCGGCGGGCATGGCGCCGTTGTGTTCGGGGCAGGCGATGATAACGGCGTCGTGCGCTTCGACCAGTTCATAGAAGGCTTGGGCTTCTTCGGGGTAGCCTTCTTCGCTTTCAATATCAATGCTGTAGAGCGGCAGGTCGATGTCGCGCAGCGCGGCGTAGGTTTTGTCGTGGCCGTCGGCGAGGTCGCAGGCGGCGGCGAGCAGGTTGTGGTTGAGGGATTTCTGGCTGTTGCTGGCGCAGAAGCAGAGGATTTTTGCCATGAGGGTTCTCCGGTTGGCTTAGGTAATGTGCCAGTGTCCCCGGTGTTTGTCCGGGTTGGCGGTGAGGCGCGCGAGGTAATCGCGGCGCGGGATGTTCACCGCACCCATGCTGATAAGGTGCGGCGTGAGGAACTGGGTGTCCAGGGTGTCGATGCCTTGCGCGGCAAGCCAGGCGCAGAGGCGGACAAGGACGATTTTTGAGGCGGACGGGCGCAGGCTGAACATGGATTCGCCGCAGTAGATGCGTTCGAGGGCGACGCCGTAGAGGCCGCCGACGAGTTCGTCGTCCTGCCACAGTTCGCAGCTGTGCGCCCGCCCCTGTTCGTGCAGGGCGAGGTAGGTTTGCCGCATTTCGCCGGTAATCCAGGTCGCACCGTGGCAACTGGCGCAGTAGTCGATGACGGCGGTGAAGGCGGTGTCCAGCGTCAGGCGGTAATTCGTGCGCCGCATCAGTTTGCGCAGGGAGCGGCTGGTATGCACGGCGGCGGTGGGGATGATGGCGCGCGGGTCGGGACTCCACCAGAGGATGGGTTCGCCGGGGTTGTACCAGGGGAAGATGCCTTGGCTGTGCGCGGCAAAGGCCATTTCGGCGTCGATGAAGTTGCTGCGGGCGACGAGGCCGTGTTCGTCGGCGCTGTCGGCGGGCGGGAAGCGGTAGCGGGGGTCACGCATCGGGCAGGCTCCAGACCCAGAGCATGACGGCGAGGGCAATCAGCGCGGCGGGCAGTATGAGGTAAAGGTAGCGGTCGCTGTACAGGGCAAGGAGGACGGCAAAGGAGAGGGTGAGCATCGCGCTGGCGGCGATTTTGCCGCTGCGCGGTACGGCGCGGTTTTCGTTCCAGGCAGCGATGGCAGGGCCGAAATGGCGATGTTCGGTGAGCCAGCGGTGGAAGCGCGGGCTGCCCCGCGCCCAGCACCAGGCGGCAACGATGAGAAACGGCACGGTTGGCATGACCGGCAGCAGCAGGCCGATAAGGCCGAGGAGGAAGGCGAGGAACCCGGCAAGGTTCCAGAGGTGTCGGTGCATGGGCGACTCGGTTGGGGGTGGGCGGGACGGTGCGGCGTTGCCAGTCTTCGCGTCCCTTTGCTATTATGCCGCCTTTCTTTTCCATGTGGTTTTTTCTATGCGCAACACGCTGATGATGCGGGTTTTCCCTTGTGCCGCCGCCCTGTTTTTTTCTGCTTCGGCTTTCGCCGAATCGTTCCAGGTTTCTGATATTCGTATTGAAGGTTTGCAGCGGATTTCCGCCGGGACGGTCTTCACCTATCTGCCGGTAGCGCCGGGCGACCGCTTCGACATGAACAACAGCGCGCAGGCGATTGACGCCTTGTACAAGGCCAACCTCTTCTCGCAGGTGCGCCTTGCCCGCGAAGGCAACGTGCTGGTGGTGCAGGTGGAAGAATTTCCGGTCATCGCCGAGGTCAAGCTCAAGGGCAACCGCGATCTCAAATCCGAAGACCTGCAAAAGGCGCTCTCCGCCGCCGGCATCACCGAAGGGCAGGCGTACAACCCGCAGATGTTGCAACAACTGGTACAGGAGCTAACCCAACAATACCAGGCACGCAGCAAATACGCGGTAAAAATCGACCCGCAGGTGCGACAACTGCCGCGTGGCCGCGTCGCCATTGACCTCAACATCAGCGAAGGCCGCTCCAGCCGCATCAAAAACATCGACATCGTCGGCAACAAAATCTACCCGGACAGCCAACTGCTCAGCCTGTTTGACACCTCCACCCCGCGCTGGAACTCCTGGCTGACCAAATCCGACCAGTACGACCGCGACAAACTGCAAGCCGATATCGACCGCCTCGAATCCTTCTACCAGGATCGCGGCTTCATGGACTTCAAAGTCACCTCGACCCAGGTCTCGCTCTCGCCCGACCGCCAGTGGATCTACCTCACCATCAACGTTGATGAAGGCAAGGTTTACCGCGTCAAGGGACACCAGTTCAAGGGCGACCTCATCGTGCCGCAGTCCGAACTCGAATCCCTCGTCACCTTCAAAAACGGCGACCGCTACAACCGCAGCGAAATCCGCAAAACCACCGACGCGCTGCGGATGCGCCTCTCCGACGAAGGCTACGCGCAGGCACAAGTCAACGTTGAGCCCGACGTGGACAAACTCAGCGGAGAAGTCAACCTCGACATCCTCGTCACCCCCGGCACCAAAACCTACGTCCGCCAAATCGGCTTCACCGGCAACAACAAAACCTACGACCGCGTACTGCGCCGCGAACTCCGCCAACAAGAAGCCAGCCCCTTCTCCGGCTCGGACGTCGCCCGCTCCGAAGAACGCCTGCGCCGCCTGCCGCAAGTCGAATCGCTGGAGCAGGAAATCCACCCCGTCCCCGGCTCGCCCGACCAGGTTGACCTCGAATACAAAATCAAAGAACGCAGCACCAGCAGCATCGAAGGCGGCGTCGGCTATGGCCAGAGCAGCGGCGCACTCTTCAACATCAAATACAACGACGACAACTTCCTCGGTACCGGCAACAGCCTCGGCATCAACTTCGGCAAAAGCTCCTCCGAAGAAAGCTACGGCTTCAACTTCACCGACCCCTACTTCACCGCCGACGGCGTCAGCATCAACTACGCCTTCGACTACACCAAAACCAACTACCGCCGCGAACGCCTCTCCGACTGGGCGGCGGACACCATGGACGCCACCGTCACCTTCGGCTACCCGCTCACCGAATACCAAAACATCTACTTCGGCGGCGGTTTCCGCAACCTCAAAATCAACACCGGCAAAGACGTCGCCTCCGAAATCACCGACTACCTCAACAAAAACGGTCGCCGCTACAACGAAGGCGTCGTCACCCTCTCCTGGAGCAAAGACACCCAGGACAACACCTACCTGCCGACCTCCGGCAGCCTGAACCGCATCAGCGGCGAAGCCACCCTGCCCGGCAGCGGCGACACCTACTACAAACTCGGCTACCGCAACCGCACCTACTTCCCGCTCAACAGCGACAACACCCTGCTCGTCGGCCTGCGCGGCGACATCAGCTACGGCGGCGGCTACGGCAAAACCGACGGCCTGCCGTTTTACCGCCACTACTACGCCGGTGGCCTCAACACCCTGCGCGGCTACGAATACGGCTCGCCCCGCCCCCAAAACAAAAACGGCGACAACAGCGGCGGCGACTTCCGTACCACCGGCGGCATAGAAATCATGACCCCGTGGAAAACCAGCGAAAAATCCAACAACGTCCGCGTTGGCACCTTCCTCGACTTCGGCAACGTTTACAACAAGGTGGGCGACTTTGACGCGGGCGAATTCCGCTACTCCACCGGCCTCTTCCTGCAATGGATGTCGCCCAT
>NZ_CALJAH010000269.1 GCF_938028185.1 uncultured Cardiobacterium sp.
TGTTCGGCGGTCGTTTTGGCATCGGTGGCAAAGCGGGCGAACCCCACCCCAGCCCTCCCCCACATGGGGAGGGAGCTGTTCGGCGGTGGTTTTGGCATCGGCGGCGAAGCGGGTGAACTCACCCCAACCTTTCCCACGGCGAGAGCGTCGTTCGGTGGTGGTTTCGGCATCGGCGGCAAAGCGAGCGAACTCACCCCAATCTTTCCCACGGCGAGCGCGTCGTTCGGAGGTTGCTTCGGCATCGGCGGCAAAGCGGGCGAACTCACCCCAATCTTTCCCACGGCGAGCGCGTCGTTCGGCGGATGCAGCGCGCTATGTTTCGCCATACGCCCAATGGTTTACCGGGCCGTGGCCGTGGCCGATGTTGAGCGGGTGGGCGATGGCGGCGCTGATGTATGCCTTGGCGGTGCGGACGGCGTCCGTCAGCGTCGCCCCTTTGGCCAGTTCGGCGGTGATGCAGGCGGAGAGGGTGCAGCCGGTGCCGTGGGTGTGCGGTGTCGCGTGGCGCGGGTTGTCGAGGGTGAGGGTTTCGCCGTCGTGGAAGAGCCAGTCGCGGCAGGTGTCGCCCTCGCCGTGGCCGCCCTTGATGAGGACGGCGTGCGCGCCCTGTTGGTGCAGGATGCGCGCGGCACGGGCGATGTCCGCGTCGTCGCTGATGCGGATGCCCGCGAGTTGTTCGGCTTCGGGCAGGTTGGGGGTAATGAGGGTGGCGCGTGGCAGCAGTTCGCATTTCAGCGCGGCGATGGCGTCGCTTTGCAGCAGCGGCGCGCCGCCTTTGGCAATCATCACCGGGTCGAGTACCAGCGCGCCGAAGTTGCAGTCGCGCAGGCTGGCGGCGACGCAGGCAATCATGTCGGCGGTACCGAGCATCCCGATTTTGTGGGCGCGGATGGTGAAGTCGGCGGCAATGGCGGCGATTTGTGCGCGCACGCTGGCGGTGCTTGTCATTTCGATGTGGTTCACGCCGCAGGTGTTTTGTGCGGTGATGGCGGTGATGACGCTGGTGGCGAAGACGCCGCGCATTTGCATGGTTTTGATGTCGGCCTGGATGCCGGCGCCGCCGCCGCTGTCGGAGCCGGCGATGGTCAGTGCTTGTGGAATGGTCATGAGGCGTCTCCTTCATACAGGCGGGCGGCGCGGGCGATGTCTTCGTCGCGGATGGCGGCGAGGGCGTCGATGAGGCAGGCGGCGAAGCTGCCGCTTTGTGTGGGCGCGAGTCTGGCGGCGGCCTGTTCGCCCGCAATGGCGTAGGCGGCGCAGGCTTCGCAGGCGGCCTGGTAGTGGTCGTGCGCGGGAGCGACGGCGAGGAAGGCGCCGAGAACGGCACTGAGCAGGCAGCCGGAGGCGGTGATGCGCGGCAGGAGCGGTGTGCCATTGTCGAGGGTGGCGACGCGCTGGCCGTCGGCGATGTAGTCGCGGGCGCCGCTCAGGACGGCGATGCAGTGGTAGCG
>NZ_CALJAH010000270.1 GCF_938028185.1 uncultured Cardiobacterium sp.
GATGTTTGGTCTTCACCGGCATCCTTCGGGAAAGAGAATTTTACAGGGTATGCCGTAGCATGAATGGCAAGGGCGAACAGGACGGCGACAAGCAGTATGGGGTACGTGAGATTTTTCATGTTTATGCGGAGATTGGCTATCTTTCGTAATGATAGCGGCAAGAGATAATTGTGATTGCCCGATTGTCCACTGCATAGACCAAGCGGTTGTTGTCATCAATACGACGCGACCAAAATCCTGACAAATTTGCCTTGAGCGCTTCGGGTTTGCCAATGCCTGCAAAAGGTTCGCGCAATGTTTCCCGAATCAGCAGATTGATGCGCTTTAGTGTCTTTTTATCCTGCGTTTGCCAGTAAAGATAGTCCTGCCATGCTTCATCGGTAAACGCAAGCAAGCGGTCACTCATCCGTCAATTCCTTCGTGTGCGCAGCGCCGCTGTGGTACTGGGTGATGGAGCGCTGCAAGTGCGCGGCGTTGGCGGGTGTTTTCAGCAAGTGCAGGGTTTCCATCAGGCTGTTGTAGGTGTCGAGCGACATGACGACGGCATCTTCGCCGTTGCGCCGGGTGATGCGGGTAGTGCTTTTGTCATGGGCGACCCGGTCAAGCACGTTTTTGAGGTTGTCGCAGGCGTCGCTGAAAGAGATGGTTTGCATGGATGTGTTCCTCTACTACGTTGTGCCCGCAAGTATAGACGCGGGCGCGAGGCGCAGCAATGCGCCGCGCCGCCCTTGAATCCCCCCGCCGCGCCCCCAATTCGTCAAACATCTTCACCCTACAGGAACCATCATGTTTGACGCACATTCCACTACCATCCTTTCCGTGCGCCGCGGGCGGCACGTTGCCATCGCCGGCGACGGCCAGGTCTCGCTCGGCAATACCATCATGAAGGGCAACGCCCGCAAAATTCGCCGCCTGTACAAGAACCGCATCCTCGCCGGCTTCGCTGGGGGTACCGCCGATGCCTTCACCCTGTTCGAGCGCTTCGAGGGCAAGCTGGAGGAGCAGGACGGGCAACTGCTGCGCGCGGCGGTCGAACTCGCCAAAGACTGGCGCACCGACCGGATGCTGCGGCGGCTGGAGGCGATGCTGATTGTCGCCGATGAAACCAGCACGCTGATTCTTTCCGGCAACGGCGACGTGGTCGAGCCGGAAGACAGCATCGCCGCCATTGGCTCCGGCGGGATGTTTGCGCTGTCCGCCGCGCGCGCGCTGTATCACAACACCGAGATGGACGCGCTCACCATCGCCCGCAAGAGCCTGGAAATCGCCAGCGACATCTGCGTCTATACCAACCACAACATCATTACCGACGAATTGAAGGGCTAA
>NZ_CALJAH010000271.1 GCF_938028185.1 uncultured Cardiobacterium sp.
GGCTGCGCCTGCCGCACCTCGCCTGCGCCATCCTCGCCGCCACCGCC
The DNA here is from genome assembly GCF_938028185.1 of uncultured Cardiobacterium sp. GTDB lineage: Bacteria > Pseudomonadota > Gammaproteobacteria > Cardiobacteriales > Cardiobacteriaceae > Cardiobacterium. The sequence goes on from NZ_CALJAH010000271.1 coordinate 48, forward strand.
TGCGGACTGGGCTTTCCGCAAACCGCCGCCTGCCTCGCCCTCATCCTCGCGGGCGAACTGTGGTGGCGGGGCGTACTCGCCATCACGCGCGAACTGCCGCTGCCTGCCACGCCCGCCTCGCTCTACGCCGGGATGATTGCCTGCTACGCGGTACTCGCCACCTACGCCCCGCCCGCCTGGCTGCCGTATGTCATCGCCTTTGGCGTGGCGACCGCACTCGCCGGATTCAGCCGCATCCCCGCCGACGACCCCACGCGACGCGACCATTTCTACGGCGCCATCCTGCTCGGCATCGCCTTCGCCTGCGTGGATAACGCGCCGTGGCTGGCGTACTACTGGCTGCTGCCCTGCTGCGCCGACCTCGCCCGCCGCTACCGCGACTACGACCTGCGCTTCCTCGCCGCTGCCACCGCCTGCATCTACCTCACCCTGCTTGCCGCCCTCGGCTGGCAACTGTGGCGACTGCGCCACAGCGCGCCCGTCGTCGCCCTCTTTGCCGCCATCCTCATTGCCACGGCCGCCTGCTGGCACCTGCTGTCCGTGCTGGACGACGGCAAAGCACCATCTGATTAACCCAACCAAGGAGACATAAACCATGCCATACGACGACCAAAAAATCGAAGATGCCCTGCTCGCGCTGATTACCGTAATCAGCAACCGCGAAACCGGCCATTTCTGGAAAAACTACGACTTTGACCTGATGAATACCCTCTACGAAAAGGGCTACATCACCCAACCACGCAGCCGCAAAAAATCCGCCCATCTCACCCTGGAAGGGCAGGAAAAGGGACTGGCGCTCGCCGCCCGCCTGTTCGGCAAAGACGACAACTGATGCCGCCATGCCCGTAAAACCCACCGTCCGCTTCTACATCCTGCCCGATGGCAGCGGTCTCGAACACCGCCTGGAGCTCGCCTGCAAACTCGCCGAAAAAGCCCAACAGGAGCGGCTGCAAACCCTCATCTGTTGCGCCGACGAGGCGATGGCGGCGCAACTCGACCACGCGCTTTGGCACTACCGCGCCGACGACAGCTTCCTCACCCACTGCCGCCCGGACGACCCGCTTGCCGGCGAGGCGGCAATACTGCTCGCCGTGCCGCCGGAGCGCATCGCCCGCGCCGACGTCCTCATCAATCTCAGCCTGGAAACCACGCCCGACCTGCCGCGCGATTGCAGCCGTGTGCTGGAAATCGTGACACCGCAGCCAGACGTGCTGCGCAGCACCCGCAGCCGTTACGCCGCCTACCGCGAGCGCGAACTTGACCCGCAAACGCACCGCATCGGCAGCGTCTGAACCATCAGGAGTCCGTATGGAAAATGCAAACCCGACAGACCTTCACCGGCAAGTGATACAGGACTACGCCAACAGCTGGAGCCTGCTGCAAGGCTACGATGCGCAAAGCCTCGCCGCTACCAGCGCCCGCCAGAACGGAATGCGCGCGCTCGCCCTCGATGACGTGCTTGCCGCGCTGGCCGACCTCAAAACCGCGCTCGTCGCCAAGGGTGAGGCGACTGCACTCTTTGCCCAGGTGCGCGGCGACGGCCTCGCCTCGGCCATTGCCACCATCGAACAGGGCTTTGGCGACGACCTCTTTTATCCGAACATAGCCAGCCGCGCCGCTCATCTGCTCTACTTCGTCATCAAAAATCACCCGCTCGCCGATGGCAACAAACGCAGTGGCGCCTTTCTCTTTCTCTGGTATCTGCGCCTCAACCAGCACCTGCTCGACAAAACCGTCGCACAATTCATCAATAACAATACCCTGGTCGCACTGACATTACTCGTCGCCGAAAGTGCGCCCGCGCAAAAAGACCTCATCATTCGCCTCATCGAACATTTCATTCCGCTCAAAGAAAATTCCGCCCCATGAATATCCGCCTTATCCTTTTTTTATATCCCGCCATTGCCAGCGCACACAATTGCGCCGAAATGGATGCCGCGCTCGCCACGCCATTGCGCCAATTACAAAACACCCAATCTGTCGTCGCCTACGAACGCGGCGAGCGGGACGGCGCCAATAGCGAAATACACCGCCTGCTTGCCACGCAGGCCAATACCAACTGGGATTGCGATTACCCGCAGGCGCAGGCGGCGGGATTGCGCATTGCCACCGCCGCTGACAAACAATTCCGCGCCTGGCGCTGGGACGATATGACCGGCGGTATCGAGCGCCATTACCGCGAAGTCTGGCAATACCGCACCCACGATTGGCAAACGCGCATTATTGATGCGCCCGCCATTGCCGCCACGCAAAACGAACAAACCATTGCCATTGATACCGCGCATTTGGGCAAGAAAGGCACCGCCTGGTTTCTCATCGAAAGCGACAAGGATGCAATGCTAAACCATGCGGAAAAACTGACGCTGTTGCACGTCGCAGGCGATGACCTCGTCCCCGCTGCGTGGATAGCGCACGACAATACGCTGACCGCGACCCTGCAATACGAATACGATATGCGCAGCCTGCTCGACCAGCCCGCGCTGAGCAAATATCCGGCACGCACCCGTTTCATTTACGACGACGAAAAGAAGACCCTCACCTTCCCCCGCGTCAAAACCACGGCAAAATATCCCGGCGGCGCAATGCAAAATGAATTGCAGCATTACCGCTTTGATGGCGACAACTTCGTTGCGGAAACACCCACCCGTAAAACGCCCCGCCCGCAACGCAAAAGTCCTTTTTCGGGCAGATAACCCGTCCATAAAAAAACCGCCGGTCATTCCGGCGGTTTTTGTTGGTGCGATATTCAGAATTTAATCCGCACCGTGTATTTCAATTCCACTTTGCCATCCGCCGGAACAGGCACTTGCCATTGCGCCAAATCCGCGCCGACTTTTTCGTGCTTGAAGGTTTCTGCGGTGATATTCCAGTCGCCCGGCAACGGCTCAACCACTTTCACCGTGACGTCTTCTTTTTTGGCATTGCTGAGTTCGATGCTGTAAGTCGCCTCGAACTGTTCGCCATCAATCAGTTTGCCCAGTTTGCCGCTGTCCAGATTTTTCACGGACACGCTTTTCCACACGCCGGTCACGTCAAAGGCGCTGCCCAGTTTGAGGCGCACCGTGTCATTTTTGGCGGTGTGGTCAATGCGGTCTTCGCCAATGAACTGGGCGCGATTGTCGCTGTCGTTTTTGTAAACGCGGACGATGCCTTTCGGCAGCGGGATGCCCAGTTGGCCTTTTTCTTCGTTTTTGAATTCGACGAAGACATCGACTTTGCGCTTGTCGCCCAGCTCCGGCGATTCGCCGCGCAGACTGTTGTAATAGGTGTAATTTTCGCCCTGCAGGCGGTATTCCTTGCGCACCGGGACATTGGCGGCGGAGAGCAGCGCCACCTGTTTTTTCTGGTTGTTTTTCAGCGTGGTCGGGCGGTTCAAAGTGTAGAGGTGGTATTCAAACAGCGATTCTTCCGCCATCGGCGCGGCCTCTTCCATCGCCGCGACCGGGGCGGCGCGCAGCGCCATGCTGTCAAAGTCCGGGCGCACCCGGCTGACATCGCCCGCGACCAGTTGCAGGGTGGCGTTGTCGTAGGTGGTGCCGCTCTGGTTGTCCAGCGTCACCCAGCCGGCGAGGTTGAGGCTTTTTTCGTCGTTGGCAAGGCTGGCGACGTAATCGGCCTGCCACGAGAAGCCGCTGCTGAGGTAGGCGAGATCGACGGTCTGCTCGCCCGCCTGTTCGCTTTGCAAATCAACGGTGAGCGTCGGGTGATCGCGCAGGTTGGCGGGGACGTCGCCGTAGGCGAGGCGGGCGTTGGCGGGCAGCCCGGTTTCGATGCGGTCGGCGTATTGCAACACCACGCCGTCGTTATTGGCGAGTACCGTCGCTTCTTCGCGCGTTTCCGCGCCGCTCGCCGGGTTGGTATGGATGACGGTGACACGCTTGCCGACGTATTTGCCCAAGAGCGACTGCGCACTCAACAGGTCGTAATCGAAGTTCTGCTCCAACAGTTGCAGCGCCGCGCCGCTGCGGGCGGCGAGGCTCGCCGTTTCCGGCATGATGCGGGCGGAGACGTCGCGCAGGGCGATGCGGTTCGCGCCCGCGTTCAGCGGCAGTTTGCGCGCTTCGCGCACCAGCGCGAGGTTTTCGTTGTAAATGGTGACGGCGACGGCTTCGCGGTCTTTGCCTTCGCTCACGGTCTCGGTGATATCGGCAAAGGCGGCATGACTGACCACCAGCGCAAGCGCGGCGGCAATAGTGGTTTTACGGGGCATGATGGCTCCTGAGTGTGAAAAAGGCGCCACTTTACGGATTGCAAAGTGGCGGGATGATGACAATGCGGCAAGCGTTTATTTTTGGAAGCCTGCCATTTGTTGGGTAAATACCGTTTGTTTTTCGGCAGGCAGGGTTTGCAGATAATCTTCCACGATAGTTTTTATTTCGGGATATTGCTTCATGTTACTGCCCAGCGACCATTTGGCCGCACCGGTCGTTAAAGGGTCTTTGCTGTCCTTGCTGGCAATGACAAAATCCACGATTTTCTTTACATATTCCGCTTTGCCTGTCGCATAAAAAGAGACCCACAAGACATCGAGCGAGGCGGCATCCGGGAAGGTCAGGCTGGTAAATTCTTCCAGATTTAATCCTTCCGTTTGCTTGACCAATTCCTGCGGGGGATTGATTTTTTCGATACATTTTTCGCTATCCGGCGTTGCCGCAAATCTGTATAGAATCAGTAAATCAGCGGCATCTATTTTGGCTTGCAGCGCGTCGCACCATTTCATCGTTTCCTGCGGATTATCACGCAAAACCTGCGCACCCCACGCCATCATATTGAATCTGGCGCTGGCCTTGTTCTGAAAAATGGGTTTGTCTGCCATATGCAGCAATAACTTTAGGGCGCGCGCCGGATCAGGATGGCGGAAATAGGTTGAGACTTCATCTTCGCGCTCTTGCACGGTGGTCTTGGCGGGCGGTGCTGCCGGGGCAGCGGCGGCGGACGCGTTTTCCGCCTGTGCCAGCGGGCAGAGGGCGAGCAGCAAGGCGGCAACAAGGGCGGTTTTATGAGGCATGATGGCTCCTGATTGTGGAAAAGACGGTAATGTAGGGCGTAATGGACAAAACGGGTGCTAAAAAACGCCGCAGCCCTTACGCTGTAAGGC
>NZ_CALJAH010000272.1 GCF_938028185.1 uncultured Cardiobacterium sp.
CAGAGCGCGCTCGCCCGCCTGCATTCGGTGCGTGCCGCACACCTGACCCAGCCGCGCCCCGCCGTGGAGGGCGGCCTCGCCGATCAGCTGCTGAAGGTTCTGCCCTACGAGCTGACCGAGGGGCAGCAGAAGGTGGGCGCTGAGATTGCCGCCGATCTGTCGAGTGAATCGCCCATGAACCGCCTGCTGCAAGGTGATGTGGGTTCCGGTAAGACCGTGGTGGCTCTGCGCGCCATGCTGCAGGTTGCCGATGCGGGCGGCCAGTCCGCGATGCTCGCCCCGACCGAGGTGCTTGCCGAGCAGCATTTGCGTTCGGTGCTGGATATCCTGGGGGATATGGCGGCGCCCGAAGACTCAGACGCTGACGATTCAGCCGACGGTTCTGCCGAGGTTTCTGCCGCTGGAACTCCCGCGGGAAGCGAGGAGTCCGGCCGTGTGCGCGTGCGCCTGCTGACCGCCTCCATGGGCACCCGCGCCAAGCGCAAGGTACTGCAGGAGCTCGCCGACGGCGACCGGGTCGAGGATGACCGGCACGCCCGCGCGGTTTGCCGCCGCGCCTGCTTGTTGCATCGCTTCCAGCCGTGTTTGTGATGGTGTGCCGATGTTCAGCACCAGCGCCGCGCTGCGCGCCGCCAGTTCTGCCGCCTCGGCGGGGCTTTCCGCCATCAGCGGCGAGGCGCCGAGCGCGAGCAGGCCGTTGGCGCTGAAGTTGGCGGCGACGGCACTGGTGATGTTGTGAATCAGCGGGTTTTGTGCGCGGATGGCGCTCAGGTAGTGGATGTGCATGGTGTTTCCGGTGGGTGTGAGCCGGAAACAGTGACGCACCGCGACTTTGTCCGGGAGGCGGACGCTGCGGCGGTGCGTGGTGCGGGTGATGCTTGCATAAGTTTCCTACGCCAGTGTTAGCTGTTTCAGGTTCACGGGTATGTTCTCAGCCGCCCGGCGGACGGCACCCCGACTTGATGAAGTCTGTGCGCAGTTTAGCGCAGTTGTGGCGGGTGGGGGCAAGTATCCCCGCCGGAGCGGGGATTGGGGTGCGGGTTAGGCGCTGTTTGTCATTCAGCCTCTAGCGGTCGCGGCGCAGGCGGGTTTCGACGTCGTGCAGCAGTTTTTTGAAGGAGTTGGTGAAGTGGTTGTTGTCGGTATCGACGCGGATGTCCGCCAGTCCTTCGTAGAGGCCAAGGCGTTCGTCGCGGATTTGTTCGAGTTTGGCTTGCAGGTTTTCCGCGTTTTGTACCAGCGGGCGGTTGCGGTCGCGCCCTATGCGCAGGATTTGTCGGCGCACCGAGACGTCAAGGAAGACGACGAGGAACTGGCTCGCAATGAGGCGGCGGTTTTCGGCTTTGAGGACGATGCCGCCACCGCAGGCGACAATCATGTCGCGCGGGGTGGCAAGGACGCTCGTCAGCACTTCGTGTTCGCGTTTGCGGAAGCCTGCTTCGCCTTCGGTGGCGAAGATGGTCGGGATGTCCACGCCGGTGCGGGCGCACAATGCGTGGTCGGTGTCGGTAAATTCCCAGCGCAGGCGGGTGGCGAGGCGTTTGCCAAGCGAGGTTTTGCCCGCGCCCATCGGCCCGATCAGGATGATTTTGCGTCCGGCGGTCATGTGTGCTCCGTTATTTGCCAAGCAGCATATGCTGTGGCAGGTGTTCGTCGAAGTAGCGGGTGATGCCGCCCGCGATGCCGCGCGCCAGTTGTTCCTGGTAGTCGGGCGAGGCGAGTTTGCGTGCTTCGTTCGGGTTGGAGATGAAGGCGGTTTCGACCAGCATGGAGGGGACGGCGAGCGAGCGCAGCACGACGAAGTTGGCGCTGTTGACCCGTTTGCCGTGTAGGTTGCCGAGGCGGGCGAGTTCGTTCAGGGTGCGGCTGGCGAGGGCGTGGCTGGATTCGATGGTGGCATCCTGCTGGATGCCCAGCAGGGCTTGCTGCACGTCGTTGTCGTATTTGCGCACGTCTATGCCCCAGCGCTGGTCCACGGTGTTTTCGGTGCGTTCGAGGTATCTGCCGATTTGGGTGGTCGCGCCTTTGGTGGAGAGGATAAAGACGGAGGCGCCGCTCGGTTCGTTGCTTTCGGAGGAGTCGGCGTGGATGGAGACGAAGATGTCGGCGTTGCGGCGGCGGGCGATGGCGGTGCGTTCGTGCAGCGGGATGTAGGTGTCGCCGTCGCGGGTGAGGAAGGCGCTGAAGCCTTTTTTGGCGTTGAGGTGTTTTTTCAGGCGGTGCGCGATTTGCAGGACGACGTCTTTTTCGCGCAGGCCGGTGGACGGGTTGACCGCGCCAGTGTCTTTGCCGCCGTGGCCGGGGTCGATGGCGACGACGATGGTGCGTTTGGAGACGGAGGACGGGGTGATGATTTTGTTCTGTTTTTCGATGCGTCCGCTGGCGGAGATGTCGCGCTCCACGGTGACGGTCGCGGGCGCGCTGCGCTGCGGTTTGTAGGCGGGGACGGTGCGCGGCGCCGGGACGGCGGCGATGTTCGGCTGCGGGCGTGGCGCGGGCAGGGTCGCTGGCGGCAGGTTGGGTTGCGGCAGCGGGGTGGTTTGCATGAAGGGCGGCGGCGCGCTGTTCGCGTTCGGGTAGGGGAGGGCGGCGGGGCTGGTGTTGGGCAGGGGCGCGCTGACGGGCGGGCTGCCAATGCTGACGCCGCCGCTGTCGCGCATGGTTTCCAGCGGTTCACCAGCGAAGACGACGTAGGGCGGCTGGTCGCTGCTGTCGAGGGATTCGAGGGTGAGTGTCTGTTCGGCGAGGTTGTCGTAGATGTCGATGACGATGCGGTTGCCGCGTCCGTTTTCCGGCGGCATGGTGTAGATGTTGGTTTTGGCGGGGTAGCGCAGGTCGATGACGACGCGCAGGGTGGTGGTGTCGCTGAAGCCGGTGCGGATGCTGGTGACGGCACCGCTGTTGAGGGTCATGCCGGCGCGGCCGCTGCGGCTGGCGTCGGGCAGGTCCAGCACGATGCGCGGTGGCCCGGCAAGGCTGAACTGGCGGAAGACGGTCGGGCGGTCGAGGTCGAGGACGAGTTGGGTTTTGTCCGGCAGACGGTTGTAGCGCACGTCTTGCAGGGTGACGGCCAGCGCCTGCACGCTGCAAAGCAGGGCGAGGAGCAGGAGCAGCAGGGCGCGGGCGCGCAGAAGTGCCTGGATTGCGGTTCGCAAGGTCATGTTTCTTGTGGGTTTTGTGGGAATCCCCGCATTATGCCTGTCTTGGCGGGGAAAGACCATTATCAGGCGGTTAGCGCGGTGAGGGTGCGTTTGCCGTCGCGCAGGGTGAACTGACAGATTACGTCAGCGGCGGGCAGGTATGCGCCGCCGTTTTGTGCCCATTCGATGAAGATGCGGTCGGCGCGCGCACTCCAGTCGCGCACGTCGAGGTAGAGCAGTTCGTCCGGTGTCGCCAGGCGGTATAAATCTGCATGGATTACAGTGCGTTGCCCGGTATGGTATTCGTTCATCAGGGCGTAGGTCGGGCTGGTGACGGCTCCGTTGTAGCCGCTCTGGTGCAGCCAGTGGCGGACGAAGGTGGTCTTGCCCGCCCCCAGTGCGCCTTCGAGGTAATAGACTTTGTTATCAAGGGATTGGCGCAATATGGCGATGGCATCATCAAGCGCTGCGTGTGTGGTGATGTCAAAGGTTGTGGGCATGGGCGTCTCCGCTTCCGGCTGAAAAATGTCATTACAACAGCAATTTTCATCACTGGCAAAACCCGCAGGCGGCGGGGGCGGTTTTTTTGTGGTAATATTTTGTTGTTCATCGTATTTCTGCGATGGGTATGTGCTGCGCATAGTGCCGTTTGCCCTAGGCGTTATGCAAAATAGTTATATCATTTGGAGTAAATCTAACATGGCTAAAATTGATCTTAGCAGTCTGCAAGACATTGACGGTTTCAAAGCTGCCGCACTGGTGGATGCCGATAGCGGTCTGGCACTGGCTACCGAAGGTTCAGGTCTTGACCTCGAACTGGCTTCCGCCGGTAATACCGAAGTGCTCAATGCCAAGCGTCGCGTCTGCAAATCTCTGTCACTGAATGACGATATTGAAGATATTCTTATCACCCTCGGCAAGGGCTATCACCTGATTCGCCCGCTGGAGCGCAACGACAAACTGTTCCTCTATCTGGTTCTGGATCGTTCACGTTCCAATCTCGCCATGGCTCGCCACGAATTGCGCGCTTTCGAGAAAGAACTCGATTTCTCCTGATTCAGAAGCTCTCTCGTGCGCTCCCTGGCACCCGTGCATAGGGGGCGCAATTTTTATTTATCAGTAAACGGAACCCCTCGTTATGCCGGATAATCACAGTATCTGTCTGCTCGGATTCTCGCCGGAATCAGAAAACCGTATTAAAAAAATCATTGACGCTTCCCCCGACCGTCCGCAGATCACCTGGGTTGCTGCCAATCACAAAGGGCTTAATGGCGTGGTCATCAATGCCAGTTTCCTTTCTACCCCGCAAATTCAGAAATATATTTCGCTGGTGAATTGCCCGATTGTCTGCGCCTTTAATAATGATGATGGTGCGGCATTGGCAGGCAATCACAGTTATCCGGCGCTTGACCTGCGCGATGCCGATCAGGGCAATCACAACCTCTGGCTCGGCAAATTGTTCGGCAGCGCCAATACCACGCCACCGCCGGAAAAGCATACACATGACGCCGCTCCGCGCCCGGTTTATTCCAGCGTCAGCAGTAATGACGCCCGCGAATTGCTCGACCACATTCGCCGTCGCGACAACATGGTCATTCGTGCCACCTCCGGCAACAGTATTACCTGGATCAAGCCGCACGAAGGACTGGTTTACATCAATTACCCGCGCGAATCCGTCCCCGGATTTGATTCGTGGACATGGATGGTGACAGACAATCTCGATATTCCCGACAGCGCACGCAAACTGCAATTTGACTTATGGCTGTTTGAAAGTCTGTGGCAATCCGACATGGACGGGCGACACTATATCGACGACCATGCCTATTACCGTCTCATCCGCTTTCCGCAGCCATTGGGACGACACGGACGCACCGAAGCGTTGCGCCTCGCCACCTGCACCCAGTCGCATCCGGTCAACATCCCGACCCTCTTTGAAAAAACCTCATATTCCTACGACCGCATCCGCCGCTTCCTCTTTGCTACCCTGATGGCAGGACAAGTACAAAAAGTCGAACACGACAGCGTCGTCGCCGACGAACAGGTCAAGCGCGTCTTTACCCCGCAGGAAAAAGAAAAAGTGGAACAAAAACGCAGCCTGCTGCAACGGTTGCGCGCCAAACTCGGCCTATAACGCTCACCAGACCCGATTCACATCATGCAAGAATTCAAAATTATCTTCGCAGGCAGCATGGGCGCCGGAAAGACCACGGCGATCCAGGCATTATCAGACGAAAAAGTTATTTCGACCGATGTCGCCAACAGCGACAAAAAAGCCCACAACAAACTGCTGACCACTGTCGGCATTGACTACGGCCAAATCCTGTTGCCGCCGGATACCAAAGTCGGCCTTTACGGCACGCCGGGACAAGAGCGCTTTGAGCTCGTCTGGCGCGTTGTCACCGAAGGTGCACTCGGCGCCATCATCCTCGTGGACGGTGCCTCGCCCAAAGCGGCCAAAGAACTGCCGTACTACGTGGACTACTTCCACAACCACCACATGAACAGCATCGTCGTCGGCATCACCCACTGCGACATCGACGGCGCCCACCTGAGCCTGAACGACGCCAACAAACTGCTGGAAACCCGCGACTTCAAATTCCCCATCTACGAAATCGATGCCCGCAAGCGCGATGATGTATTATTGCTAGTCGAAGCCCTGATCGCTTCCATCGAAGCAGAACTGAACTAAGGAACGCCCATGGCCACACTGGAAGACTACCGCGAGAACAACTTTGTCAACTACTGCACCCGCGCGCTGGAAACCTTCGCGGCGGAAACCCCCGGCGTGAAAAACGTCCTGCTGGCAACGCCGGACGGCTTTGAAATCGCCTCGCACGCGGAAGAATCCAAACACAGCGCCGACAGCCTCGCCGCCGTCGGCAGCTCGCTCTTTGCCTTGGGCGCCTCGCTCATCTCCGAATTCAGCCTCGGCGCGACCCGTGCCATCACCATCGACAGCGAAAAAGGCAAGGTGTACATCAGCTCCGTCCAGGCAGAAGACAAGGCGCTGATCATCCTCATCCAGTCCACCCAAAACGCCATGCTGGCGCACATCCTGCACGGCGCCAACAAACTCTCCGACCAAATCGGCAAACGGCTGCTGCTCCTCGCCTGAGCGGCCGATTGCCCGCCGACAGCCCCGCGCCGCGGGGCTTTCTTCATGAAAAAACCCCGCTCATGACCACACCGCTCATCCTCGCCATTGAATCTTCCTGCGACGAAACCGCCGTCGCCCTTTACAGCCGCGACGAAGGCATCCTCGCCAACGAAGTCTATAGCCAAATCGAACTGCACCGCCAACACGGCGGCGTCGTCCCCGAACTGGCCGCACGCGACCACCTGCGCCGCCTGCCGCTTGTGCTGCAACAGGCACTCGAACGCGCCGACAAAACCCTGCAAGACGTCAACCTCATCGCCTACACCGCCGGCCCCGGCCTGCTCGGCGCGCTGATGACCGGTGCGGGATACGCGCGCGCGCTGGCCTACGGCCTTAACGTCCCCGCCATCGCCATTCACCACATGGAAGGGCATCTGCTCTCGCCGCTGCTCGACGCTGCCCAGCCGGAAATCCCCTACATCGCCCTGCTCGTCTCCGGCGGCCACACCCAACTGATGGCGGTGGACGCGCCCGGACAATACCGCCTGCTGGGACAAACACTGGACGACGCCGTCGGCGAAGCCTTCGACAAAACTGCCAAACTGATGGGATTGCCATACCCCGGCGGCCCCGAACTCGCCGCATTGGCAGAGCATGGCAACGCCGCCCGCTTCCCGCTACCGCGGCCGATGACCAACCGCCCCGGCATGGACTTCAGCTTCAGCGGTCTCAAAACCCAGGTACGCCTGCTCATCGAAGAACAGGGCGACGACGCGCAGACCCGCGCCGACATAGCCGCCGCCTTCCAGCAAGCCGTTGTCGAAACCCTTGCCATCAAATGCCGCCGCGCCTGGCAAGAAACCGGCTACCGCGACCTCATCGTCGCCGGCGGCGTCAGCGCCAACCGCCTGCTGCGCCAAACCCTGCAACAAGAAGCAGAAAAACAGCACAAGCGCGTGTACTTCCCGCCGCTCGCCCTCTGCGGCGACAACGCGCTGATGATTGCCCACGCCGCCGCGCACCGCTACGACGGCCACGACAGCCCGCTCGACATCGAAGTCCAGGCACGATGGGAACTCGCCAGCCTGCCGCCCCACCCCGCTCGCCAGCCATGAAAAAACGACAAATCCGCCTCACCCTCGAAACCGGCCTGCTGGCCGCCCTCGCCCTTGCCCTCGCGGGCTGGACACTGCTGCGCCTCATTGGCGTCGCACACTTCGCCGGTGCGGGCTGCCAACAACACAGCGGCATACCCATTGACCCCGCGCGAATTACAGAATACTGCAAGGCGATCAAATTCACCGGCTACAGCGGCATCGCCAACCTGTTCGCCCTTGCCGCTGCCGCGGCAGGCGTGTACGGCGCGGTGCAATGCTTCCGTGGCCGCACCTCCGGCATCATTACCCTCATCATCCTCTTTGGCCTGCAAAGCGTGGCGCTGCAACTGGGCAGCCTCTCGCTCTACATCCCCGCCGCGCTCAACTTCTACTACCAGTACGAAAGCGCGAGCTTTGCCATCAACCTCAACCTGCTGATGATTTTCCTCTTCCTCAGCGCCATTGGTCGCTATCGCAACGACTTCTGAAGCGCCCACAAAAAAACGCCGGAGCCCCGGCGTTTTTTTATGCGATGACGGCATTACTGGACGATCTCGCCACGGGTGCCGCTGAAGCCGATACCATCGCTTTCCGCATTATTATGGACCCGCCCGGTCAGCTCTTCCGCCGCCGTACCATAAAACATCGCGGAATATTGCAGCGGTTGCCCGCGCGCTGCGCTGGCATTTCCGTTAATCGCCATGCCAAGGTTGGTGGACTGAATCGTCGCCGGGTTCAGCGCTATGGTGCCGTAGCGGCTAATGCCTTCAATCCGGCCTTCACCCCGCCTGGAGTCAAAATCCACGTTATAGACCAGTTTGCCGTTATCCCTGCGGTCAAAGGCGATGCCCTGGTAGGTTGCCTTGCCTGCCCCCGGCATCTGTGCGGCCTTTGTGATGTCACCGTACACATCGCTGTTGGCGAGTTTGTCATTTTCATTGAGATAGGCGACGAGCACCCCGCTATGAAAACCTTGGTAACTGCGCGCCGTCAGCTCGAACGATTTTTTATGAACTGGAAATTCCACGCGACCGGGCAGGGTAATCAGTCCTTGCGGCAGGCTGCGATAGCCATGAGTCACAAAAAGGCGGGTAATGTCCTGCACCCGGACCCCATTCACATACAACTCGGAATATTCAGGTTCACTACCGCCGTTTACCGGCTCAATGCGCCGGATACCGGTTTTGCTCATATCAAACCTGAAATTGGTGGTTTCTTCGGGCGTGAGCCGGGTAATGGTAGCCGGGGCAGCGGCAGGAGCCGTTGCGACCGGGCGTGGCGGGTCAACGGGCTGGCGGTTCGTGTCATTGTCATCACCGCCACCGCCGCCGCAGGCAGCGAGAAAAACAGGGAGCAAAGTCAGTGCCAATATGGGGCGGTTGCCGGGAACAATCATCTTCATGGATTCCATCCTTTTTCTGAAAAAGCAGCAAGGCAAAATGCGCTTGCCTGGTGAGATTATAGCCATCCACCGAAAGCCTCATACTGTGTTGCGTCGCCTCGCCGTACAAC
>NZ_CALJAH010000273.1 GCF_938028185.1 uncultured Cardiobacterium sp.
CAGGCTCAATAACAAAGAAAATAACATTATCCATTTCTTTATCGATAAATTTCATTATAAACTTTTGAGAATAATCTCCGTCAGCCATACGACCTATGTGTGCACTGGTTTTCCATGCAATAATTCCTCTATCAAGATCTCTCCACCAATGATCTACACCATCAAGCGATAATTTTACTGATGTTTGAGTAGCATCTTTACCTTGTTTAAATTCATCGTAATAGAAATCTATTTTTAGACTCTCGCTTACTTTTTCATATTTAAAAGCCATCACTTTCTCCTGTTGATTTTATCACCATCGTGCTTATTGACACAGTGCGTTCAATGATGATAGTTGTCGCAAGATACTATACGCCAAGGCGCGCCTTATGCACTGTTACGTTCATAATCTACTCCTTAGCTTAAAAATTGAAATCAACTGAAAATTTTGGAAAGAATTTATTGCTAATCATGTCTCCGCCATAAGGAAGCAACCCATTCTTTAATATAGATAGTGATTTCTCAAAAGAAACATCTTTACACAATCTGTAGCTTAGTATTTTTTTCCAAGTATATGTAACTAATCTTTCTTGATTTTGATTGTCTATTTCTCCTGAAACAAGAGGAACACCAGGTAAGAGAGTGAAACTACAAATATTATCTCCTGATTTATTCATGAATTTAATCCAAAAGTGTTCTTGATAATAATCATCCCGCATTTCCATCATGCTGGGTGTTCTTGCCCACATAATAATATTATTTTCATAATCCCTACACCACATGGCTATATGTTTTATGTTGCTTCCAAAAAATTCAGAAGGATAGGCCTTTTGCAAGGCTACTTCTTCTTCATAAATTTGTGTTCTTAGCGCCTCATCAACCTTTTCATATTTAAAAGCCATCACATTCTCCCGTCAGCTTTTCATCACAATCTTGCTCATCGGTACCGCGCATTCCATGACGATGGTTGCCGCGAGATGCGGTGCGAGGACGTCTTTGCCCTGTGCCATCAGCTCCTGTATCGCCAGTCCGCAGGCGAGCGGCCAGTCCGCTGCGGGTACTTCCAGCGCTTGCAGGAGGCTGGCGACGAAGGGTTGCCAGAGCAACTCCAGGCTTTCTTGCGGGGTAAAACGGATTTCGTCGTGTCCCGGCGGCAGGCGCGGCTTGCCAAAATCAGGCGTACCAACGCTTTGGCTGACGTGCGCAATAATGGCGTCAAGGTCGGGCAGTTCGTGGTCGCCGAGGTGTTGCGCCTGTCCGGCAAGCAATGCCCAGAGCGAGAGCGGCGCTTCTGCCAGTGGCTGGTTGATGGCATCGCCAAAGAGGTATTGTTTGCCGTCTGCGCCATCGACCACCATCACGGTATGGCTGCTGTCGCCGTGCGCCAGCGCGTACAGCGCGCTTTGCTGGCAGGCATAGCCCGCAAGCGCGCCTAGCATGGCAAAGGCGCTTTCGACGTGTACGCCGCTGTCGTCCTTGAGGATGGCAAGCAGCTTGTCGAGGAGAATGCGGCTGGCGATTTGTGCCGCGATATGCGGGTTTTCTTTTTCCTGTTCGCGGATCTGGCGACGCAGGGCGGCGAGGGCGGGATTGTTGTTTTCGTTTGTCATATTGTCTTTCCTGACGGGTTTTGCTGGCAGTGAAGGTAGCAGCTTCCGCCGGGGCGGGCAATGCCGTCGTGCCAGAGCGAAAAGCGGCAGGAAAGGCCACCGCACCGCCTGCCAGACGTGCAAAACGCCCTGTATTTCCTTACAATGTCGGCCTTTTACAAGCACTCAACCATCACACCATGTCTCCTCCCAATCCGAGCGAAAGCTGGCACTATCACCTGCGTCGTGGCGTCTCCGACGTGCTGTACATCATTCTGATCATCCTCGCCTTCTTACTGCTGCTTGACCTCTTCGGCTACCACAACACCGACCCCGGCTGGAGTACCTCCGGCGGCGCCCAGGATACCCAGCATTTCTTCGGCATTCTCGGCGCTTACGTCGCCGACGCGCTTTTTTCCGCCCTCGGTTACGGCGCCTACCTGCTGCCGGTCGGTCTTGGTGCCATCGGCTGGCAGGGAATGCGGCACACCGAATTTGATACCGAAATGGTCATCTGGAAAAGCCTCGCCCTGCTGATTACCCTGATTTCCCTCTGCGGCGTGCTGTCGCTGCATTTCACCACCCCGATCAACTCGCTTTCTGTTACTGGCGGCGGTATCGTCGGCCAAAAAATCACCATCGAACTGCTGCGCATCTGGCCGGTGCAAGTGGCGATGAGCATCTACACCCTGCTGCTTTCCATTGGCATCACCCTGCTGCTGGAAGCCAACTGGTTTCGCGTGCTGGAATGGATCGGGCAACACGGCGTCAATG
>NZ_CALJAH010000274.1 GCF_938028185.1 uncultured Cardiobacterium sp.
TGCGGGGGAGGGGGAATTCTTGGGCTGTTTCTGTTTTATTCCACTATACATACACCCTGAGCGCTCAAGTGTATGTAAACCATCCCACCAACACCCGCGACCAACCATGAACACCATCCTCCTCACAGCCGATGCCCTGCTCCTCATTACCCTGCTGGTGCACGCCATCATGGGCGACCGCGACCTCAAAGCCATCGAACCCGACGCAAACGACGACCAAGGCAAACAGCGGGAAGCGTGGACGCTGGCGCGCTGCACCTTCCACTGGGTCACACTCGACCTGCTCCTTGCCACCACCGCGCTGACGCTGATTAACTTCACCAGTTACATCCGCCAGCCGCAAACCGTGCTGCAATTCCTTGCCACTTACCTCGCAGGCTGCGCCGCATTCTTCCTTGCCACCGTCGCCCTGTCGCGGCCATTCCGCCAAAATTACCTGCGCCTCGGCCAATGAATACTGCTACTCTTCCTCGCCGGATTGATTTACTTTGGCAGCCGCTGACTGACCCGGCCTGATTACCCGTTTACATACACCCCAAGCGCTCAAGTGACTGTAAACTGTCCCGCCCCCCATAACCCCCCGCACACTCATGGATTTACAACTGCATCACTACCTCCTCATCACCGCCCTCGGCGTCATCTGCGGCGTCATCAACGTCATGGCGGGCGGCGGCTCTAACATCATCCTGCCCGTGCTGATGATGATGGGCTACCCGGCGCAAGTCGCCAACGCCACCAACCGCGTCGGCATCGCCCTGCAAAGCATCGTCGGCGTGCGCGGCTTCCTCCGCGCGGGCAAACTGCCAACGCACGACCTCACCGGCATCATCGTGCCGACCATCATCGGCGGTATCTGCGGCGCCGTCATCGCCGCTTACGCGCCGCACCAAATCATCAAACCGCTGCTGCTCAGCACCATGCTGGCAATGGCGGCCATCATGCTCTTTGTGCCGTCGGTGGTGATGCCGCCGCCCGGCACCGTGCCGTTTACCGTCAAACAGGCGGGCTGGCGCGCCTGGTTCTGGCTGTGGCTCGGCGGCGTGTACGGCGGCTTCGTCCAAGCAGGCGTCGGCTTCGTGCTGATTACCGCCATCGCCGGCTGCCTGCGCTACGACATCGTCCAGTCGAGCGCCTTAAAACTCGTCTGCACCCTCTTTTTCACCCTGGTGGCGCTCGCCATCTTCGTCTGGCGCGGCCAGGTGGACTGGACGACCGGCCTCGTCCTTGCCGTCGGCAACATGATTGGCGCACACTACGGCGTCCGCCTCGCGGTCAAGGTCAAACCCAAAACCCTGAAATGGGTGATGTTCTTCATGACGCTGGTCGCCGTCATCGCCGCTTTCCTCAAATAACCTTTCATCATTACAGGAGAAACTGCCATGAAGAAAAAACTGGCTCTCGCTACTACCCTTGCGCTCACCGCATTATCATCGCTGGCATACGCTGACGGAAAAGGCGCTGCACTTTATGAAGCGGCCGAGAAAACGACAATATGTAGTGAAAAATTCTTTGGTCATGTCGAGTATGACGAGCCATCAAAAAAAATACTTTATTGCAAGCCTAAAGCATTTAATGAATACGTAAAGCAAGTATTGTCGCGAACTAAGAATAACAAGAAGTTATACGATAGAACCATTAAGACCATACAAAAAGCATTTGAAAAATATGGGACGTGGCATGGCGCAGACTGGGATCTCAATAAAAAACAAACAGAATTTTTCTTAAATAACATTGAATTCATTATTCGCATTGAATTTGATGCCAATAGTAAAACGCCTCTACTTGACCCAGAACTTCTCGTCTCATTTATTAGCGACAAGAGCAATGAGGTATATTATTTGTCATCAGCAATTGGTATAGATGATGAAATATGCGGAAAGAAAAATGCCAAGTACTGCAGCAGTATGCTGAATTCACAAATCCAAAAAATTATTTACGAAAGCATCTTGCAAAATATCGATAAATTTTCATCCGTAAGTTTCCCTAAAAACCTTAGTGAAGAAATGGATATAATTTTATCCTATCTCATACCCACAATTGCCTCTTCAGAAGGTAGAACAGAAGCACCCATTGATTTCAAAACCGGGAAATTTCTCATAGACGACGAACCGCCGAAAAAACCCGCCAAGAAAAAGCACAAATAACCCGTTTTCCCCACCCTGAAACCCAAACCCAAAAGGAGTCCCCATGACCCAACACACCCACTGGAACAAAACCCTCTCCGCCGAAGGCCTCGCCGCGCTGCAACAGCCGGGCGGCGTCATCGTCTGCCCGACCAAAGTCGGCTACATCATCATGGCGACCGACAAGACCGGCCTTGAGCGCAAATTCGATGCCAAAGAACGCAAGCGCAACAAACCCGGCGTCGTCCTCTGCGGCAGCATGGAGCAATTGCGCGCGCTCGCCCAACTCAACCCCGAAATCGAAGCCTTCTACCAAAAACACTGGGACGAAGACATCCTCCTCGGCTGCATCCTGCCGTGGCGCGCAGACGCCAAAGCCGCACTGCCGCAAGACGGCCGCGACGAACTGATGATGGACGGCCGCGGCACCAGCTGCTTTGTCATCAAATTCGGCGTGCCGGGCGAACAACTGGCAGAACACCTCTGGCGCACCGAGGGCAAAATGATCTACGCCTCCTCGGCCAACCCCTCCGGCAAAGGCAACCGCGGCAAAGTCGAAGGCATCGGCGAGCGCATCGCCAGCAAAGTAGATCTCGTCATCGAGGCGGACGACTACGTCGCCTCCATCCAGCCGGATAAAACCGTAGAAACCCGCTACGAACAAGGGGTGATGGTGTCGATGGTCGATAAAAACGGCGCACTGGTGCCGGAACAAAAAGGCGAACGCTCGGTGCAACCCTGCCCGGTGGTCATCCGCAAAGGGCTGGACATTGACCGCATCATGATGCACCTCGCCGACAGCTTTAACACCTGGGATTACCGCCACGGCGAATATTACTGACCAAAAACCGGCGGGGATTTCCCCGCCATTTCATTTATCGCCCGTAGGGTGGGGCTTGCCCCACCATGAATGTAGCGAATAACCCGCCATGTGAAAAATGGCGGTCGTTTTTTCGGTGGGGCAAGCCCCACCCTACCCCGCACAGAAATACCGATTTACATACACCTTGAGCGCTTCCGTGTATGTATATTTCCCGCTAACCCAACCCCAAAAACCCGATGCACACCCGAATCAAAATCTGCGGGCTGACCCGCGCTGACGATGTGAAAGCCGCGATAGATTGCGGTGCCGATGCCCTCGGTTTTGTTTTTTTTGAGCGCTCGCCGCGCCATGTCACCCTCGCGCAGGCGGAGCGGCTGCTGGCGCTGGTGCCGCCGCTGGTGAGTGCGGTCGGGCTGTTTGTTGATGCGCCCGCCGCTGTCGTGCGCGAGACGCTCGCCGCGTTGCCGCTGGATCAGTTGCAGTTTCATGGCGTGGAGTCGGCGGATTTTTGCCGCCAGTTTGGCCGCCGCTGGTTCAAGGCGGTGCCGATGCGCGATTTGCCCGATGCCGCCCGCGCCGCCGCCTGGCTCGCCCGTTACCCGGACAGCAGCGCTTTTTTGTTTGATGCGTTTGGCAAGGCGCAGATGGGCGGCAGTGGCGAGGCGTTTGACTGGTCGCGCTTGCCGCCAACCGACCGCCCCGTCATCCTCGCCGGTGGCCTGCACGCGGGCAATGTCGGCGACGCCATCCGCCGTTTCCGCCCGTTCGCGGTCGATGTTTCCAGCGGCGTGGAAAGCGCGCCGGGGCAAAAGTCCTCTGTTAAAATACGCGCTTTCTTTTCCGCCGTAAGGAATGCTTATGAATCAATCACTCCCTGACGCCCGTGGCTATTTTGGCCGCTTTGGCGGGCAATTTGTCGCCGAAACGTTGATGCAGGCCGTGCTGCAACTGGAATCTGCTTATCGTGCCGCGCAGGATGACCCTGCTTTTTGGGCGCAGTTCCGCGCGGAGCTGGCCGATTATGTCGGCCGCCCGTCGCCGCTGTATTTCGCCAAACGCTTGTCGGAAAAGGCAGGCGGCGCGGAGATTTGGCTGAAGCGCGAGGATTTAAACCACACCGGCGCGCACAAGATTAACAACACCATCGGTCAGGCACTCTTGGCGGCCCGCCTCGGCAAGCCGCGCGTGATTGCGGAAACCGGCGCGGGTCAGCACGGCGTGGCGAGCGCGACGGTTGCCGCCCGCCTCGGCCTGGAATGTGTCGTCTATATGGGCGCGGATGATGTGCAGCGCCAGGCGCCGAATGTGTACCGGATGAAGTTGCTCGGCGCGACGGTCGTCCCGGTGACGGCGGGCAGCCGCACGCTCAAGGATGCGCTGAACGAGGCGTTGCGCGATTGGGCGGCGAATGTGGACAACACGTTTTATATCATCGGCACCGCCGCCGGCCCCCACCCCTACCCGGAGCTGGTGCGCGATTTTCAGAAGGTCATCGGCGAGGAGGCGAAGGCACAGGCGCAGGCGCAGTTTGGCGCGCTGCCCGATGCGGTCGTCGCCTGTGTCGGCGGCGGCTCGAATGCCATCGGCCTCTTTTATCCGTTTTATGACGACCCGGTCGCGCTCTATGGCGTTGAGGCGGGCGGGCATGGCGTCGAAACGGGCGAACACGCCGCGCCGCTGACCGCCAATGCCCCGGTCGGCGTGCTGCACGGTAACCGCACTTATGTGATGAGCGACGCGGACGGGCAAATCGCGCAGACGCATTCGGTTTCTGCCGGGCTGGATTATCCTGGCGTCGGCCCGGAACACGCCTGGCTCAAGGAAACGGGGCGGGCGCAGTACGTCGCCATCAACGACGATGAAGCGCTCGCCGCCTTCCACGACCTCTGCCATCTCGAAGGCATCATTCCCGCGCTGGAATCGGCGCACGCTGTCGCCTACGGCCTGAAGCTGGCGCGCGAGCTGGGCGCGGGCAAACGCATCATCGTCAATATTTCCGGCCGTGGCGACAAAGACATCAATACCATCGCCGCCCGCGACGGCATCACCCTGTGAGGCAATCATGATTCAATTTTTGCAACGACTCTTCGCGGCAAAACCCGCAGAACGCGAGACGCCGCCCGCCGCCCCGCAACCGCGCCTGCCCGCACGCTTCGCTGCGCTGAAGGCGCAACAGCGCAAGGCGCTCATTCCCTACATCAGCGCGGGCGACCCCGACCCGGCGCAAACCGCCGCCGTATTGCACGCGCTGGTCGCAGGCGGCGCGGATGTGCTGGAGCTGGGCATTCCCTTCTCCGACCCCGCCGCCGACGGCGAAACCATCCAGCAGGCGAACGAGCGGGCGCTGGCGCGTGGCGTCACCTTCGCGCAGACGCTCGCCATCGTGCGCGAATTTCGTGAGCAGGACAGCGAGACGCCGCTGGTGCTGATGGGCTATCTCAACAGTTTTGAGCGCGCCGGATTTGCCCGCGCGATGGACGACATCAAGGCAGCGGGCGGCGACGCGGTGATTCTCGTCGATTGCCCGGTGGAAGCGCTCGCCGACTACGACGCCGCGCTGCAAGCGAGTGGCATCACTCCCATCATGCTGGTCGCGCCGACCACTACCGCCGAACGCCGCCAAACCATCCTCCAGCACGCCAGCGGCTTCCTCTACTTCGTCTCCTTGCGCGGCGTCACCGGCACGCAGGAAGCACAGGCCGAAGCGATTGCCGCCGACATCCGCACCCTGAAAAGCGAGACCGACGTCCCGGTTTGCATCGGCTTCGGCATCCGCGACGGCAACACCGCGCGGCAAATGGCCAACCTTGCCGACGGCGTCGTCATCGGCAGCGCCCTGGTCGCCCGCCTGCACGCTGCCTTTGCCGCGAACGAAGCGCTGACTGATACCGCCACCGCCTTCATCCGCGACATCCGCGCCCACCTTGACCAGGAGCAAGCATGAGCTGGTTCGACAGCCTGATGCCGTCGCGCATCAAAACCTCCAACAAAAAACCCTCCGTCCCGGACGGCCTCTGGAAAAAATGCGACGGCTGCAACGAAGTCCTCTACGCGCAAGACCTCGAACACCACCAGCAAGTCTGCCCCAAATGCGGCCACCATATGCGCATCGGCGCGCGCAAACGGCTGACCCAACTCTTTGACAAAGATTGCGAAACCACCGAAATCGGCGTCGGCCTGCAACCCGCCGACTTCCTCAAATTCAAGGACAGCAAACGCTACCGCGACCGCATCAGCCAGGCGCAGAAAAAAACCGAAGAGCACGACGCGCTCGTCGCCATGAGCGGCCTGCTGTATGGCCGCCCGCTCACCGCCGCCGCCTTTGAATTTGACTTCATGGGCGGCTCGATGGGCTCCGTCGTCGGCGAACGCTTCGTCCTCGCCGCCGAACACGCGCTGGCAGAGCGCACGCCATTCGTCTGCTTCTCCGCCAGCGGCGGCGCGCGGATGCAGGAAGGACTGACCTCGCTGATGCAAATGGCGAAAACCAGCGCCATTCTCACCCGCCTCGGCGACGCCGGACTGCCCTTCATCTCCGTCCTCACCGACCCGACGATGGGCGGCGTCTCCGCCTCGCTCGCCATGCTCGGCGACCTCATCATCGCCGAACCGGGCGCGCTGATTGGCTTCGCCGGGCCCCGCGTCATCGAACAAACCGTGCGCGAAAAACTGCCGGAAGGTTTCCAGCGCAGCGAATTTCTGTTAGAAAAAGGCGCGATAGACATGATTATCGACCGCCGCCAGATGCGCGAAGAACTCGCCGCCCTGCTTGGAATGCTGATGAAAGCGCCGCCGCTGCCGCGCGCAGACGACGAAGACACCCCGCCCGTTGAAGAAACCGCGCCCGCCCCCGACTACACCGCTGCCGTCGCCGGCAGCAGCGAAACCGCTGCGGAGCCTGCAGAAAAACCATGAACCGCAGCCTGCACGAATGGCTCGCGTGGCAAGAAACCGCGCATGACAAAGCCTGGGATTTGGGACTGGAACGGGTCGGCGCCGTCTGGCAAGCGATGGGCGCGCCCCGCCTCGCCGCCCACATCATCACCGTCGCCGGAACCAACGGCAAAGGCTCCTGCGTCTGCTGGGTGGAAGGCCTGTGCAAAGCGCACGGCGTGAGCGTCGCCAGCTTCAGCTCGCCGCACCTGAACGACTACCGCGAACGCATCCGCTTTGACGGCGTCTGGGTACGCGAAACCGAACTCGTCGCCGCCTTTGAAGCGGTGGACGCGGCGCGCGGCGACATCTCGCTCAGCTACTTTGAATGGTCGGCACTCGCCGCCTTCTACCTCATTGCCCGCCGCCAGCCACAAGTCGCCGTCCTCGAAGTCGGCCTCGGCGGACGGCTGGACGCGACCAACATCATCGACGCCGACGCCGCCATCATCACCCGCATCGGCCTCGACCACCAGGACTGGCTCGGCCACGACATCGAAACCATCGCCCGCGAAAAAGCAGGCATCATCCGCCCCGGCCAGCGCGTGTACTTCCCTGACGCGCACCCGCCCGCCGCGCTGCAAGCACGCGCCGACGAACTGGGCGCGACGACCTACCGCTACGGCGACGCGCTGCAAGTCGTCGCACAGCCGGACAGCATCCAAATAACCGTCCCCGGATTTACCGCCCGCCTGCCCAAACCGCCGCTGATGCCCGGCGCGCACCAATACGGCCACCTTGCCGCCGCGCTCGCCGCCCTCGCCCCGTGGCTGCGCCTGGATGCCGCCCGCGTCGCCCATGCCGTCATACACACGCAAAACCCGGCGCGGCTGATGCAAATCGCGGGCGAACCGCGCTGGCTGTTTGACGTCGCCCACAACGCCGACAGCGCCGAAGTCCTCGCCGCCTGGCTGCACGATATGCCTCGCCACGGCCGCTTCATCGCGCTGTGCGGGATGCTGCGCGACAAAGACCACCACGCCATCTACCGCCACCTCGCCCCGGAAATCGACCAATGGATACTCACCGGCCTGCCCGGCGTGCGCGGAACAGACGTGGCGACGCTGGCCGCACACGCGCGCGAGGCAGGCATCGCCGCGGAAAAATTGCTATCATGCGAAGACATTAACACCGCCTGCCAACAAGCCTGCACGCTGGCGCGCGCAGAAGACACCGTGGTCGTCTTCGGCTCCTTCGTGACCGTCGCCGCCGTACTGGAGAAACACACATGAACAAATGGACGCTCCGCCTGATAGGCCTGCTCATCGCGCTCGTCCTCGGCCTTGTCATCTTCGACGGTTGGTTCACGCCGGAAATCCCGCCCGCGCTGCAACAGGACATCTCGCTCGAAGTAAACGGCGAAAGCCAGACCATCACCCCCGCGCCGCTGCCGCCGGTCGCGCCGCCCGCCGACACCGCGCCACCACAGCCCGCCTTCGCCCTCGAATCCCTGAACGACGACAACAGCACGCCGCAGCCCGTACTCAGCAACCCCGGTTCGGACAAGGCCAAAGCGCGCGAAGCCGCCCAAATCGCCGCCAACCAAAAAACCGTCGCCAAAAACACCGCCCCGCCCGCCGAAGACAGCGCCCCCGCTGCCGCCGCACCACCCGAAAAAGCCAAACCGCGCAAAGGCGGCTCCTGGGTACAGGCCGGCGCCTTCAGCAGCCAGGAAAACGCCGAAAACCTGATGGCACAACTGCAAAAACGCGGCTGGCCGGTGGATACCGAACTGGCACAAGTCAACGGCAAAAGCGTCCACCGCGTCTTCGTCGGTCCGCTGTCGGCGGCGGACGTCAACCCCTACATCGACATCCTCGGCAAAATGGGCATCAACGCCCGCCAGGTCACCCGCTAACCCCTAAACCCACACGGAGAATACCCACACATGAACCTCGAAACCCTCAACTGGATTGACATCGCCCTCGGCGGCGCGCTCGTCATCTCGGCACTGGTCGGCCTGATGCGCGGCTTCCTCAAAGAAATCCTCTCGCTCATCGCCTGGGGCGTCGCCCTCTACGCCGCCTGGATGTTCGCCCAGCCTGTTGCCGAAACCTACGTCAGCAAATTCCTGCCAGACAAATACATCGCCTACGTCGCGGCCTTCGGCGGCATCTTCATCGGCGTACTCTTCCTCATCGGCGTGGTCAACCTGCTCATCTCGCAAGTGCTGAAAGCGACCGGCCTCGGCTTCCTCGACCGCCTGCTCGGCCTCATCCTCGGCACCGTGCGCGGCATACTCATCGGCGCACTGGTCGTCTTCGCCCTCAAATTCATGGTCGGCACCCCGGACAAACTGCCGATGTGGAAAGAATCGCAGCTTGCGCCGTACTTTGAAAGCATGGCAACCTGGGGCTACGAACAACTCTCGCCCAAAGCGCGCGAATGGATCGAAAACAGCCTGAGCGGCGAAAAAAAGCCCGCACGCACGGCCAATAACACCAACGCTGCCGCCCGCCCGGTTGTGGACGAAAACACCGGCGTGCTGCACGCCGTCCCGGCACAGACCACTGGCGGCGTCGAAGAACCCACCCTGAACGGCCTCGAATCCACCCAATAACCAGACAACGGGAGCGCAAGCTCCCGTTAAAAATTTCCGCCCCTCCTGTGGAGGAGCGGCAGGGGTGCTGACAAACCTCGCTGTCAAATAACCCCGTCTTGGCGCACACGCCGATAACCACCGCCCTGCAAATGAACATCGAACCCGTCCGTTCCGACAAAATCTACCAGACACTACTCACCCTGCCGAACGCCGCAAGAGACGCCTACTTCCGCGAACACCTCCTGCACCCCTTCAAACAAAAATTCTGGCAACAACAAATCCCCTTTGAAGCCAAACAACCCCACGGCTTCGACGCCATGATGCTGCTCGGCTGGGTACACCGTATGCCACAAGAACTCGGCGACGCAGACCGCGACGCCATTGTCGCCATCAGCGACGACACCCTATGGCAACAATGCGAAGAGACCCTCGCGCGCAGCCTTTCCCTGTTTACCCGGGCGGGCATCACCCTGGAAATTACCCACTACCGCTTCACCATCCTCATCGGCAAAACGGAAAGCCGCGTCTTACAACTGGGCAACGGCTACAGCGGCGACGGCGGCATCCCCGGCTACATCATGCTGTCGCTCATACCCAACCCCTACACCCTGTCGCGCCTGCCCGCCGCCATCGCCCACGAAAGCAGCCACAACGTGCGCTTCCAGCACATCAAATGGCAGCCGGAAAAAACCAACCTTGCCGACTGGATTATCAGCGAAGGACTGGCAGAAAGCCTTACCGAACACCTCTTTGGCGCGGAATACCTCGGCGCCTGGGTTACAGCGACCAATACCACCCAGCTGCAAACCCTCAAACCCGTATTCCACGAAAAACTCGCCCTGACCGGGATGCAAAAAATGATGCCCTACCTCTACGGCGACGAAATCGCCGCCTTACAGGGACAAGAACCGGTCGGACTGCCCTACGCGGCGGGCTACGCCTGCGGCTACCACCTGGTGCAGCACTACCTGAAAAAAACCGGACAAAACATCGTGCAGGCAACCATCACGCCGACTGCGGACATCCTCGCCGCCACAACAGATTTCTGGCACTAAACGCCGTTTACAAGCCCCTTCACCCCATTCCCCAACCTTCACGGAGCCTACCATGAGCCACAAAAAAGCCTTCGCCACCCGCGCCATCCGCGGCAGCCACTACCGCAGCCAGTACCGCGAACACTCGCCCGCGCTGCACCTCACCTCCTCCTTCACCTTTGAAAGCGCCGCCCAGGCCGCCGACATCTTTGCCGAACGCGAACAGGCCTTCCAGTACAGCCGCTTCGGCAACCCCACCGTGCAGGCCTTTGAAGAACGCATGGCCGACCTCGAAGGCGGCGCGCGCGGCACCGCCACCTCCACCGGCATGAGCGCCGTCCTGACGCTTGCGCTTGCCTCGCTGGAAGCGGGCGACCACGTCGTCTGCTCGCGCAACTGCTTCGGCTCCATTCTCAACCTCTTCACTAAAACCCTCGCCAAACTCGGCATCGAAACCACCCTGGTAAACCTCACCGACCTCGACGGCTGGCGCGCGGCGATGCGGCCCAACACCCGCCTCCTGTTCCTCGAAAGCCCGTCCAACCCGCTGCTCGCCATCGGCGACATCGCCGCCATTGCCGACATTGCCCACAAAGGCGGCGCCAAACTGGCGGTGGACAACTGCTTCGCCACCCCGGTACTGCAACGCCCGCTTGAGCTCGGCGCGGACTACAGCGTGCATTCCGCCACCAAATACATCGACGGCCAGGGCCGCGCGCTCGGCGGCGTCATCATCAGCAAAAACGAAGCAGACGGCACCGCGCTCTACCAACTGATGCGCGGCATCGGCACCGGCCTCGGCGCCTTTGAAGCGTGGCTCTACCTGAAAAGCCTGGAGACCCTCGCCCTGCGCGTGCGCGAACACAGCAAAAACGCGCTGCACGTCGCGCGCTGGCTCGAAGCACAGCCCGCCGTCGCCCGCGTGTACTACCCCGGCCTCGAAAACCACCCGCAGCACGCCCTCGCCGCCAAACAAATGCACGGCGGCTTCGGCGGCATGGTCAGCTTTGACCTCAAAGGCGGCAAAGACGCAGCCTGGCACCTCATCGACCACTGCGACTGGCTGTCCAACACCGGCAACCTCGGCGACGCCCGCACCATCATCACCCACCCCGACACCACCACCCACGCCCGCGTGGACAGCGAAGAAAAAGCGCGCATCGGCCTCGGCGACGGCGCCATCCGCCTCTCCGTCGGCCTCGAAGACGCGGACGACATTTGCGCCGCACTGGCGCAAGGGCTGCAAGGCTAAAAACAAGGCGGGGTAACCCGCCTTTTTCACATCCCCACAACCCGCCTGCCACCATGCCCCTCATCCAAACTCTCCCCGCGGGCGCGCTTGACATCATCGGCGACATTCACGGCCAGTACGATGCGCTGCAAGCGCTGCTGCACCACCTCGGCTACGACGAAAACGGCGCGCATCCGCAAGACCGTCACCTCATCCTCCTCGGTGACCTCGTGGACCGCGGCCCGGATACGCCCGCCGTGCTCGACTGGTACCAGCACGCACACGCCTGCGGCAACGTGCAGAGCATCCTCGGCAACCACGAAATCAACCTGCTGCTGGACGACGCCAAAGACGGCTCCGGCTGGTACTTTGACGCCCGCGCCGCACGCGATGCCGCCACCTATGCGCCGTGGCAGCACTACCCCGCCGCGCGCAAAGCGGCGCTCGTCGCCTTCCTCAACAGCCAACCGCTCATCTTGCAACGCGACGACCTGCGCATCGTCCACGCCGCCTGGGACAGCGACGCCGTCGCCCGCCTGCAAGCGGCGGCCACGGATGACCTCATCGCCCAACACCGCCTATGGGAAAGCGTGCTGGACGACCACGCCCCAGCGCAGCCGTGGTACGCCGCCTGGCAGGAAGAAACACGCCACGCGGACGCCCCCGACGACCCGGCGCGCCCGCCCGCCTTCCGTCCTGCCACCGCCGCACGCGACATTTACTACAGCCGTGGCAACCCGGTGCGCGTTCTCACCTGCGGCGCAGAAACCCTCGCCGCCGCGCCGTTTTACGCGGGCGGACGCTGGCGCTTCGTCAAACGCGCCGCCTGGTGGAACGACTACCGCGACGATACCGCCGTCATCATCGGCCATTACTGGCGCCGCTGGAGGGACGAAACCAACCCGCTCTTTCCCTTCCCGCCCAATCATTGGCATGGCGCGCACCATAACGTCTTCTGCTGCGACTACGCCGTTGGCGCCCGCTGGCGTGACCGCGCGAGCGACACCGCACCCGAACATTCCGCCTACCGCCTCGCCGCCCTGCGCTGGCCGGAAAAAACGCTCGTTTTTGACAACGGCGAAACCGCCGCAACCGTTGCGGATGCGGCAAATAACCCAACCCCGATAAAGTAACGAAACGGGCGCATCTCCCGCCGCCGTGCTATAATCGCGCCGCTTTTCAACCCACAACTCCAGGAGTGAACCTATGAGCATCAAAGTAGCCATTAACGGATTCGGTCGCATCGGCCGCCTTGCCCTGCGTCAAATGGACAAGGCCAAAGGCGTTGAAGTCGTTGCCGTCAACGACCTCACCCCGGCGGATATGCTGCTGCACCTCTTCAAATACGACACCGCACAAGGCCGCTTCCACGGCACCGCCGAACTGAAAGGCGATAACCTCGTCGTAAACGGCAAAGAAATCAAAGTCCTCTCCAATGCCAACCCGGAAGAGTTGCCGTGGGGACAACTGGGCGTTGACGTCGTTCTCGAATGCACCGGCTTCTTCACCAGCAAAGAAAAAGCCGAAAAACACATCAAGGCTGGCGCGAAAAAAGTCGTTATCTCCGCACCGGGCGGCAACGACATCAAAACCATCGTTTACAACGTCAACCACAAAATCCTGGACGGCAGCGAAACCGTCATCTCCGGCGCCTCCTGCACCACCAACTGCCTCGCCCCGATGGCGAAAGTCCTGCAAGACAAATTCGGCGTCGTTCAAGGCCTGATGACCACCATCCACGCCTACACCGGCGACCAAATGACGCTCGATGCTCCGCACCGCAAAGGCGACAAACGCCGCGCCCGCGCTGCTGCCGCCAACATCGTGCCGAACAGCACCGGCGCAGCCAAAGCCATCGGTCTCGTTATCCCCGAACTGAACGGCAAACTCGACGGCGCCGCCCAGCGCGTACCGGTTGTCACCGGCTCTTTGACCGAACTGGTCACCATCCTTGAGAAAAAAGTGACCGCCGAAGAAGTCAACGCCGCGATGAAAGCCGCTGCCAACGAATCCTTCGGCTACACCGAAGAAGAGCTGGTCTCCTCCGACATCATCGGCCTGAGCGAAGGCTCGCTGTTTGACGCCACCCAAACCCGCGTCATGACCGTCGGCGACAAACAACTGGTCAAAACCGTCGCCTGGTATGACAACGAAATGAGCTACACCAACCAGCTCATTCGCACCCTGACCTACTTCGCCAGCCTGATCAAATAATCCGGCATCCACGAAAAAAACCGCCCTCCGGGGCGGTTTTTTAATGGGCTGTTTATGGTTTATAGCCATCCACTGAAAGCCTCACTAATGGCATCGGTGGGGCGGTGTTCAACGCAGTTCGTCGTTGACGCCTTCCCAGCCGCTGTAGTCAAAGGGGCGGTCGTGGAAATGGGCGTCAAAGGCGGGCAGGACGCCGACGGCGGTGTCGCACCAGGTGCGGTAGTGCGCCCAGTCGTCCGCGCTGCGGTACTCCCACGCTTCGGCGATGTTAGCCATCCACCGAAAGCCTCATACGGTGTTGCGCCGCCTGACCGGGCACCCTAA
>NZ_CALJAH010000275.1 GCF_938028185.1 uncultured Cardiobacterium sp.
AAAGCAGCCGCGGCTTGGACGCCGAAATCTCCGGCAGCCTGACCGACCGTTGGCAGGTTTACGCGGGCTACACCTTCAACCGCAGCACCAACCGCAACAGCATTGCCGGCAACGTCGCATCGCGCCAACAGGGCTACAATTTCAGCAGCCATACGCCCAAGCACATGTTCCGCCTTTACACCAGCTATGTCCTGCCGGTGGACGAAGGCAGATGGACGGTCGGGCTGGGGGTGAAAAGCGGCAGCAAAACCGCCAATTCTTCCGGCACGCTCAAACAGGGCGGCTACACGGTTTGGAACACCAACGTCCAATACCGCCCGACCAAAAACCTGCAGCTGGGGCTGGCAATCAACAACCTGACCGACAAACGCTACTACGAAAACCAATACAGCCGCAGCGCAAACAGCGGCAATTTCTACGGCGAACCGCGAAATGCCGTGTTCAGCCTGAAATGGAAGATGTAGCCGCCGTATGAAATAAGGCCGTCTGAAAGTATAGTGGATTAAATTTAAATCAGGACAAGGCGACGAAGCCGCAGACAGTACAGATAGTACGGCAAGGCGAGGCAACGCCGTACTGGTTTAAATTTAATCCACTATACAATCCCGTTTTCAGACGGCCTTTCATTATCGATACAAACACACATCCATGAACATCCTCAAAAAATTCTTCCGACTCGCCCGTCCTTTCTGGACGGGGGCGCAAAGCCGCATCCAATGGCTGATGCTCGCCGTCCTCATCGGCTTCACCCTTTTTTCCATCACCATCAGCGTTTGGATCGCCGCGTGGGACAAACGCTTCTACGACGCGCTGGCTGCGTTTGACGGCGCGTCCATGCCCGCGCTCATCGTCGAATACCTCGGCTACATGGCGATGATTATCGGCTGCATCGTCTGCGGCGACTGGCTGCAAAAACGCCTCATCTTCCGCTGGCGCACCCACCTGACCGAGCAATTCCAGCAAAACTGGCTCGAAGGCCACAAACACTACCGCCTGCGCCTGACCGGCGAACCCGACAACCCCGACCAGCGCATCGCCGAAGACATCTACCTCCTCGCCGACAAAAGCATCGGACTGTTCCGCTCCTTCATCAATAATATTGCCAAATTCAGCGCGTTCGTCGCCGTATTGTGGACGCTCTCCGGCGTACAGACTTTCAATATCGGCGGGCGCGACATCACCATACACGGCTACCTCGTTTGGGTCGCCCTGATTTATTCCGTCATCAGCACCCTGATTGCCCACCTCGTCGGCCGCAAACTCAAAAACCTCAACATCGACCGCCAGCACCGCGAAGCCGACTACCGCGCCGCCCTCCTGCGCGTGCGCGACCATGCCGAACAAATCGCCTTCTACAACGGCGGCGAAGCCGAAACAGGTCGTCTGAAACAACGCTACCTCCGCATCCGCGACAACTGGCGGCGGCTTACCAACTGCGAATTCCGCCAAGAAACCTTTTGGGCGACCTATGTACGCATCAGCATCTTCATCCCCATCCTCGCCACCCTGCCCATGTACCTTGCCAAAACCATGACCTTCGGCGACATGATGCAGACCCGCACATCGTTTGCCCGTG
The DNA here is from genome assembly GCF_938028185.1 of uncultured Cardiobacterium sp. Taxonomy (GTDB): domain Bacteria; phylum Pseudomonadota; class Gammaproteobacteria; order Cardiobacteriales; family Cardiobacteriaceae; genus Cardiobacterium. Next base: position 1,577 of record NZ_CALJAH010000275.1, read on the forward strand.
TCCAAGACAGCTTCGGCTGGTTCACCGACTCCTACCGCCGCCTCATCGAATGGGCGG
>NZ_CALJAH010000276.1 GCF_938028185.1 uncultured Cardiobacterium sp.
ATTCAAAATCAATGTATTACGCCCAATTGTAAACAGCCCCTAGGGCAGCAAATAACTGAAAAACTGGAATTCCAGCTCGTCAATAATATCGCCCACCTCGGCCCTCCCCCGCTGCGGGCTTCGCCCTGCAGGGGAGGGGGATGTCGTTAGCTGAATTTGACTGGCACCGGCTGGCGTTTGGCGGCGATGTCTTCGATTTCCAGCAGCTCGGCGGCGCGGAAGCCGAACATCCCGGCGATGATGTTGGCGGGGAATTGTTCGATGGCGCTGTTGTATTCGGTGATGCTGTCGTTGTAATGCTGGCGCGAGAAGGCGATGCGGTTTTCGGTGGAGGCGATTTCTTCGCGCAGCGCGGCGAGCTGGTTGTCCGCCTTGAGGTCAGGGTAGTTTTCAAAGGTGGCGTAGAGGCCGCCGAGACGTGCGCCCAGTGCCTGTTCCGCCGCGGCGAGGACACCGACGTTCGTGCCGCTGCCTGCGGTGTTTTTCAGTGCGTTGGCGGCTTGGTCGCGGGCGGCGATGACGGTGGTAAGCGTTTCCTGTTCGTGTTGCAGGTATTTGCGCGCGACTTCGACGAGGTTCGGGATGAGGTCGTAGCGCCGGGTGAGTTGCACGTCAATTTGCGCGAAGGCGTTTTTCGCATCGTTGCGGTAATTGACGAGGCGGTTGTAGATGGCAATGCTCGCAATGACAGCGAGGGCAACAAGGGCGAGGACAATCCAGCCAATCATGGGTTTTCTCCTGTTGGTTCAAGGGGTTTCCCGCATTTTAATGGGCGGGTTACAGGCTTGCAAGTTGGGGCGCTTCTCTTTAGAATCCGCGCCCTGAGTTCGCCAGGCAATCGCTGATCTTCGGATTGGAGGAAAGTCCGGGCTCCACAGGGCAGGGTGCCGGGTAACGCCCGGGCGGCGCGAGCCGACGGAAAGTGCCACAGAAAAGATACCGCCTGCGTGATGCAGGCAAGGGTGAAATGGTGCGGTAAGAGCGCACCGCAAGACTGGTAACAGGCTTGGCAGGGTAAACCCCACCCGGAGCAAGACCAAATAGGGAATCGTTGCGGCGGCCCGCCGTGATTCCGGGTAGGTTGCTGGAGGTAGCCGGTAACGGTTATCGCAGATGAATGATTGCCCTCGACAGAACCCGGCTTATCGGCGAACTCTTTTTTCTTTATTCAATCATGTCCCCGTAGCTCAATCGGATAGAGCGTTCCCCTCCTAAGGGAAAGGCTGGAGGTTCAATTCCTCTCGGGGGCACTTCCGTTTATTCCGCAGGACTCCGTTTCGCTCCGTAACCGGGCGAAATTTAACGGATTAACCGCCCTTCCCTTTCCGTAGTACTCCGCGCCATTCCGCTTAAATCTGCCCTCCGCTTAATTGGTGAGGCGGTTCATACCGCTCGCCAATAACCGCAACACCCTAATCCCGCCCGCGCCGTGGCGCATTCCCGTCTGCTATCATGCCCGCCCCTTTCCACCACGAGGCCGCCATGCACCTCAAACCTTTCCTTCTCACCCTGGTACTGACCATGACCACCATCCACGCCCAAACCCCGCCCGATGTCGAAAAGCGCCCGCATACCGTCACCTCGCCGCACGGTGAGCGCCAGGACGAGTACTACTGGCTGCGCGACGACGAACGCAAAGACCCGCAGATGCTCGCCTATCTCAACGCGGAAAACGCCTACGCCGATGCCGTCCTCGCGCCGCTTGCGCCGCTGGAAGACAAGCTCTACGACGAAATCGTCGCCCGCATCAAGCAGGACGACAGCAGCGTCCCGGCGCGCGATCACGGCTACTGGTACTACAGCCGTTTCGAGACCGGCAAGGATTACCCCATCCACGCCCGCCGTGCCGACCGCGACGGCCTTGATGCGCTTGCCATTCAGGCGGCGAACAACAGTGGCGACTTTGCCGGCGAAGAAATCCTGCTCAACGTCAATCAGCTTGCCGAAGGCCATGACTACTACAGCGCGAGCATGGTGGACATCAGCAAGGACAACCAGAAAATGCTCTGGGCAGATGACACCAACGGTCGCCGCCAATACACCCTGCGCGTTACCGATCTTGCCAGCGGCAAGCGTCTTACCGACGAAATCCCCGGCACCAACGGCTACGCCGTCTGGGCGGACGATGGCAACACCTTCTACTACATCGAAAACGACCCCGATACCCTGCTCAGCAAGCGCGTGAAAAAACACACCCTCGGCACTGACCCGAAAACCGACCCCGTCGTTTACGAAGAAAAAGACGACAGCTTTTACCTCGGCGTTGGCCGCACCCGCGACGAAAAATACCTGACCATCCACGCCAGCAGCACCGTCTCGGACGAGCTGCGCTACGCCCCGGCGGCGAACCCCGGCGACTTCCAAATCCTCACCCCGCGCGAGCGCGACCTCGAATACGGTGCCGACCACTACGGCGGCCGCTGGCTCATCCGTACCAACGCCGGCGGTGCGGCCAACTTCAAAATCATGACCGCGCGCGACGGCGCCACCGCCCGCGCCGACTGGCAAGAATGGATTGCGCATGACCCGGCCATCTACATCGAAGACGTCGAACCCTTCGCCGACTACACCGCCATCAGCGAGCGCTCCGACGGGCTGGAACGCATCCGCATCATCAAAAAAGACGGCAGCAGCGAATACCTCAAAGCGGACGAACCCGCCTACACCATGGGGCTCTCCTCCAACCCGGAGCCGGACAGCGACTGGCTGCGTTACGGCTACACCTCGCTCACCACGCCCGCCATCATCTTTGAAACCAACATCAAAACCGGCGAACGCCGCCAGCTCAAGCAGCAACCCGTCCCCGGCTACGACGCCGCCAACTACACCACCGAGCGCGTCTGGGTACCGGCACGCGACGGCACCAAAATCCCGGTCTCGCTCGTCTATCGCAAAGACTTCAAACGCGACGGCACGGCGGCGCTCTTGCAATACGGCTACGGCAGCTACGGCATGAGCATGGATCCGGGCTTCAACAGCAACACCATCAGCCTGCTGGATCGCGGCATGGTCTATGCCATCGCCCACATCCGCGGCGGCCAGGAAATGGGGCGCGCCTGGTACGAAGACGGCAAACTGCTGCACAAAAAAAACACCTTCACCGACTTCATTGACGTCACCCGCTGGCTGGTCGCGGAAAAATACGCGGCGAAAGACCGCGTCGCCGCGCTTGGCGGCAGCGCGGGCGGCCTGCTGATGGGCGCGGTTGCCAACATGGCGCCCGAAGACTACCGCGTCATCCTCTCGCAAGTGCCGTTCGTCGATGTCGTCACCACCATGCTTGACCCCTCGATACCGCTGACCACCAACGAATACGACGAATGGGGCAACCCGGAAGCGAGCGCGGAAAGCTACCGCTATATGCTCTCCTACTCGCCCTACGACAACCTCAAGGCGCAAAATTACCCGGCGATGTACGTCGGCACCGGCCTGTGGGACTCGCAGGTGCAATACTGGGAACCGGCGAAATACGTCGCCCGCCTGCGCGACGTCAATAGCGGCAAACACCCGGTCGTCCTGCGCACCAACATGGAAGCGGGACACGGCGGCAAATCCGGCAGATTCCGCCGTTACCGCGAAATCGCCGAGATGTACGCTTTCATGCTGGAACAGCTTGGCGTCAAATAAACACCACAAAAAACGCCCCGTCAGGGGCGTTTTGTATGGCTTTCCTTTACCCGTTTTCCCGAATTGCCCCAGGAGCAACGGATGACCGCAAAAAAACCGACAATTTGGCTGTTGGATGACAGTGGATTAAGCAGAGAATCGTGGTGGATTTAGCTTGGTATTCCTTCTACATTGAATTTTCCTGATTATTTTGCCTTGACGAGAAAAAACCGGACGGAGCGGGAAGAAGAACAAAGGAAAATTATGCTTAATGAAATGGTCAAGACAATCCATTCATATCGCGAACATAAATTTCTCTCTCCAAAAATCTTGCCTGACGCAATGTATGCTGATTTGAAAGAGATATATGCAGGGATTCCCCAGGAAGTATTTTCCACAATGCCACCCGTTTTTGCAATTTCAGATCAATTTATCATGATTACTGAACCACTTTTACACATATTCCGTCATTTTTATTTGGGTAGCACACAAATCAGTCCAGTCAGGCTATATGAGCGAACGACAAATGAACTGCTAAGCGAACAGACCTATTATTTACTTAATGTATGCGAAGCACACAGCTATTTATCCCCTGAAAAAAATCCTGATTTAAGATTGATTTCCAGAGGCAGTTATAGCGTTTATCACCATCCTGATGATGAAGCGGAGCTGAACAGATTCCATTTCCACCCCAAGGCATTGGAATGCCCGGCAGATATATGGCATGACCCCTTAATCAATCACTCTATTTTCTTTTCACAGTCTCTAAAAGAAGCTATTGATAAGGCAGGTTTGTACAAAGATTTTTCTTTGTTCCCCTGTAATTTTATTTTAGACCGGGCATGAATGACCGACATCAAAGATGTTGAGTGTGTGCCGACTGCATTTTGATACTGCCGTAGGGTGGGGCTTGCCCCACCGTTAAAGCCGCGTATTCCGTCATGGTGGGTCAAGACCCACCCTACAATTTACATACAGGATAGCGGGGAAGGTGTATGTATAACGCCTACCGTACCAACGGCAACAGCGTCCACAGCGCCGTCGCCATCACCAGCGCGCCGAGGACGATACGGCTGCTGTCGCGGGTGAGCGACTGCACCAGCGTGCCGGAAAAGACGCCGAGGAGCAGCATCGCCGGGAGCGTACCCGCGCCGAAGGCGAGCATCACCAGCGCCGCCTGCAGCGGGTTGCCGCTAATCACCGCCAGCGCGAGGGCGCTGTAAATCAGGCCGCAGGGCAACAGTCCCCAGAGGAAGCCGAGCAGGAGCGCGTCGCTGCCCGTGCGTACCGGCAACAGCGTCTGGACAAATCCCGCCAGCGGTTGCCACAGGCGGCTGCCGTAGCGTTCCAGGCGGCGCAGCAGGTTGATGCCCAGAGCGATTTGCAGGCCAATGGCAAACATCACCAGCGCAGCGGCGAGGCGCAGCGCCATCGCCCACGCCGGGCTGTAGTCGCGCACGCCGATGAGTGGCAGCAGGCAACCGAATACGAGGCCGAGCGTGGCGTAGCTGGCGAGCCGCCCGCCGTGATAGACCGGCAGCAGCCGCTTTTTCATGCTGCCGAGGCCGAGCGAAATGCTGATGCCGCCGCACATGGCGACGCAGTGCGCGCTGCCGGCAAGCCCGGTGGCGAAGGCAGTGAGGAGGGTGGCGGCGCTCATGACTCGCCGGATTCGCGCTGGCGGCGCTCTTCTTCGGTGTCATCCAGCAGCGGAATCATGCCGGGCGATTCGAGGTCGTCAAACTGGCGGGTGCGCACCGCCCAATGGAAGGCGTAAACCGCCGCGGCAATGAGGACGACGGAGATGGGAATGAGCAGATAGAGGATTTGCATGACGGCGGGAGGGATACGGATAACGGGCGCACATTATGCGGCAAATCGCGGGTAGCGGCGCGCCTTGCCCTTGCCTTGCGCGGAAATTACCGTAAAGTATGCGTTTTCCGGGAAATGCCGCGTTTCCCCCGCCATAATCCGGAAATCTTTTCCCGATTCCATTCATCGAGGTTCATCATGAAAAAGCTGCTTGTTACCACACTGGTATTGCTTGCCATCAATGCCCAGGCGGAAAGTGTCTTCCGTCGCGGCAATGGCTCCGAGCCGAAAAGCATTGACCCGCAATTGGCGACAGAAAATGCCGGTTCGGCGATTATTTATGACAATTTCGAGGGTTTGACCACCACCAATGCCAAAGGTGAAGTCATCCCCGGCGTCGCCGAAAAATGGGAAGTTTCCGATGACGGCAAAATTTATACTTTCCATCTGCGCGACAATGCCAAATGGTCCAATGGCGAGCCGGTGACGGCGGATGATTTTGTCTATGCCTGGCAACGCGCGGTCAATCCCGCCACCGGCGGTGAATATGCCTTCATTCTTTATCCGGTGAAAAATGCTGAGGCGATTGCCAGCGGGCAGGAAAAGCATCTGGAAGCGCTCGGCATCAAGGCATTGGACGAGCGCACCCTGCAAGTCGAACTGAATTATCCGACGCCGTATTTCCCCGGCCTGATGACGCATTACACCACCTATCCCGTCCCGCGCAAAACGGTCGAACAATTCGGCGACAAATGGACACGGCCAGAGCATATCGTCAGTAATGGCGCCTATCACTTGAGTGAATGGAAACCGCAGGCGAGCATTACCGCAGAAAAATCGCCGACTTACTGGAATCACGACCACGTCGCCATTGACAAAGTCATCTACTATCCGATTGAGCAGGAAAGCACCGCCTTTAACCGCTATCGCGCCGGGGAAGTGGATTACGTCGAATCCCTTTCCCCGGAAAGTCTGGAAATTGCCAAAAAAGAATACGCCGACCAGTTGCACATAGAGCCCTTCCTCGCCACCTACTGGATTGGCTTTAACCTGACCAAGCCGCCGTTCAAGGATAATCCCAAATTGCGCGAAGCGCTGACGCTGGCGATTGACCGCACGGTAATTACCGAAAAAATCCTGAAAGCCGGACAAATCCCCACCTATGGTCTGGTACCGCCTTCCACCCATAATAGCGACCCCTATCAGCCGGAATACAGCAAACTGGATCGCAAGGAACAAATTGCCCGTGCGCAGGCACTCTATGCCGAAGCCGGATATTCCAAAGAAAAACCGCTGAAAGTTTCCATTATTTACAACACCAGCGATGCCCACAAAAAGATCATGGTGGCAGTCGCGGCGATGTGGAAACAGGTACTCGGCGTACAAACCGAACTGAATAACCAGGAATGGAAAGTCATGCTCGCCAACATGGCACAAAAAGACGACCAGGCCTATCGCTACTCCTGGAATGGCGACTATGACGATCCCTATACCTTCCTCGAAATCTTCCAGCAAAATTCCGAAGTCAATTACTCCGGCTACCAGAATCCCGCCTACGATGCCCAACTGAAAGAAGCGGCAGCCACGCCCGACCTCGCCGCGCGGGCAAAACTGCTGCAAGCGGCGGAAAAAACCGTCATTGACGACTACGCCGTTGCCCCGCTGTACCATTACGTCACCGTGCGCCTGCTCAAGCCACAATTCAAAGGCTACGCAGGCAATGCCCTCGGCATCGTGCGCACCCAGGATTTACACATCGAACCATGAGAACCCCATGAAAAAAACACTGCTCCTCACCACCGCCCTCCTGCTCGCCGCCACCAGCGGCGCGCAGGCCGAGACCGTCTTCCGCCGCAGCAACGACGCCGAACCCGCCAGCATGGACCCACAACTGGCGCAGGGAATGCCGGAAATGCACATCCTGCGCGATATGTTCGTCGGCCTCGTCGATGAAGACGCGGGCGCGCACCTCATCCCCGGCGTCGCCGAACGCTGGGACATCTCCGACGACGGCAAAACCTGGACCTTCCACCTGCGCGACAATGCCTGGTCAGACGGCGCTCCAGTCACTGCGGGCGATTTCGTCTATGCCTGGCGACGCGCGGTCGATCCGGCAGTCGGCAGCAAATACAGCTTCTTCCTCTACCCGGTAAAAAACGCCAAAACCATCGCCGAAGGCAATGCGGCGGTCGATACCCTCGGCGTCAGCGCCGCTGATGACAAAACGCTGGTGGTCGAACTGAACGAACCGACGCCCTACTTCCCCGGCCTGCTCATCAACGCCGTCACCTACCCCGTACCGCAGCACATCATCGAAAAACAGGGCAAAGACTGGACGCGCCCCGAAAACCTCATCGGCAACGGCGCCTTCAAAATGCGCGAATGGAAACCGCAGTCGCGCATCATCCTCGAAAAATCCGCCAACTACTATGGCGCGCAGGATGTGCAGCTTGACAAGGTCATCTACTACGTCAGCGAAGACAAAAACGCCGAACTGCAACGCTACCGCGCGGGCGAGCTGGACTGGACGGCAGACGTGCCGAACGACCAAATCAAATGGCTGCGCGAAAACCTCGGCGAAGAGCTGCACATCCACAACTACCTCGGCACCTTCTACTTCGGCTACAACCTCACCAAACCGCCATTCAAGGACAACCCCAAACTGCGCGAAGCACTGAGCCTCGCCATCGACCGCGAACGCATCGTCAAAAACATCACCGCCAGCGGCGAACAACCCGCCTACGGCTTCGTCCCCCCCGGCATCAGCGGCTACACCCCCTACCAGCCCGAATACGCCAACTGGGACCGGCAAAAACGCCTCGAAAAAGCCAAGGCACTCTACGCGGAAGCCGGCTACAGCAAAGAAAACCCGCTACGGGTCGAACTGCTCTACAACACCAACGACAACAACAAAAAAGTCGCCATCGCCGTCGCCGCCCTGTGGAAAGACGCACTCGGCGTCGAAACCAGCCTGATTAACAAAGAATGGAAGGCATACCTGAACGACCGCCGCGAATACAACACCCAAGTCTTCCGCGGCTCGTGGATGGGCGACTACGACGACGCCAACACCTTCCTTGACCTCTTTGTCAGCGGCGGCGGCAGCAACACCATCGGCCTGAACGACGCGGCATACGACAAACTGCTCGCTGAAGCCGCGCGCGAAACCGACGGCACAAAACGCGCCGCCATCCTGCAACAGGCGGAAAAACGGCTGATCGACCACCATGACCTCGTCCCGGTGTTTTTCTTCGTCTCCAAACACCTGGTGAAGCCGTATGTCAAAGGCTACGAAGAAAACGTGATGAACCACTGGCCGAGCAAATACATCCGCATCGAAAAAGAACAATAAACCCGCAAAAAACCGCCCTCCAGGGCGGTTTCTTTTTATTCACTCATTCTTGATGACACGGACACACTGGTATCACCGCCGTGTAGGCGCTCGGCGTGGTGACAATCTCCGCCTCGATTTCATACACCGCGCGCAGGCTGTCGGGCGAGACCACTTCGGCAAATGCGCCCTGTCCGGCGACGTGGCCTTTGTTCAAGAGCAGTATCGTCTGTGTATGCCGCGCGGCGAGATTCAAATCGTGGATGGCTATCACCACTAAAGCGCCAGTGCGCGCCACGTAAGCGCCGAGGCGGTCGAACACTTGCATCTGGTGGCGGATGTCGAGCGCGCTGGTCGCTTCATCGAGCAGTAGCAGTTTCGGCTCACGCAGGAGGCGTTGTGCCAGCAGCACCAGTTGTTGCTGCCCGCCGGAGAGGCGCGTCATGCAGCGGTCGTGCAGGTGACCGATGCGGAAGTCGTCCAGGATGGCGCAGGCGGCGTCAATCAGTTTGTGGCCGACGCGCAGACCGAGTTGTTCGTGATGACCGAGCAGCACGGTTTCCAGCACGCTCAGCTCCGCGCTTACCTGGCAGTTCTGCGGCATGAAGCCGATGTCGCGCAGGCTGACTGGCGCGCCCTGCCAGTGAATCGTGCCGCTGAAGCGCTGCACGGAGGCGATGCTTTTGATGAGGGTGGATTTGCCGGTGCCGTTCGGGCCGATGAGGCCGACTATCTGCCCCGGCTCCAGCCGCGCGGTGATGTCGCGCAGGATGGGGGTTTTGCCGTAGCTGACGGCGACGTGTGCGAGTTCGAGGCTCATCCTTCGTTCCTCCTGCCGCTGCGGATGATGATGCCAAAGAGCATCGGCACCCCGGCGACGGCGGTGATGATGCCGACGGGGATTGCGCCGCCGGGCGAGATGATTTTGCCGAAGACGGAGGCGCCGATGAGGATGACCGCACCGGTGACTGCGGCGAGCGGCAGGGCAAAGCGGTGGTCTTCGCCGACGAGCGAGCGCGCCATGTGCGGCGCAATCAGGCCGACAAAGCCGATGGTGCCGACGAAGGACACGGCGGCGGCGGTGAGCAGCGCGACGATGATGAAGCTGCGCTTGCGCAGTTTATCGACGTTGATGCCGAGGCTCATCGCGTTGGCGTCGCCGAGGCGCAGTGTGGTCAGCGCCCAGGTGTCAAAGATGATAAACGGCACGCAGACGAGCAGGGTGGCGAGGCCGACCGCGACCGAGGTCCAGCTCGCTTTCAGCAGGTTGCCAAAGAGCCAGAAGACGATTTGCTGTGACGCTTCCGGCGTGGCGAGGAATTGCAGCAGCGATTGCAGCGACTGGAAGAAAAACAGCACGGCAATGCCGCCGAGGACGAGGATGGCGGGCGTGGCGCTGCGCAGGATGGCGATGAGGTAAATCAGGCCACAGGAGCCGATGGTCATCGCAAAGGCGGCGGCGGGAACGATGAGGAAGCCGAACCAGGCGTGCGCCGCCAGCCCCGGCACCATGCCGCCAAACATGATGGCGAGCGCCGCGCCAAAGCCGGCGGCGGCAGAGAAGCCGAGGGTAAACGGGCTGGCAAGCGGGTTGGCGAGGATGGTCTGCATCTGCAAGCCGGCGAGGCCGAGGCAACAGCCGACGAGTATCCCGGTCAGCGTCTGCGGCATCCGCAGTCCCCAGAGAATCGTCACCAGCTTGCGCAGCCGTGCCTCATCGGCAAAGGTATCCTGCAAACCGCGCCAGAGTGATTCCAGCCCGGCGGGCGCGGCTGGCAGCGCACCGAGCGCCTGACTGGCGACGCTGCTGCGGTCGGTATCAAAAAACGGCCCGGCGCGCAGCGCCTTGAAAATATCGGCCAGCGGCATCCCGGACGGGCCGGTGGCAAGGTCGGCCAGCGCCAGCGCGAGCAGCACGAGCGCGGCGACGGCGAGCAACAGCAGCCGCCGGTCGGCATTGCGCTGGTAACTGCCGTGAATGGAGGCGGGGGTCATAAAAAGTCCTCAAAGAATTAACGTATCGGGAGTGTAGCCGTAGGGTGTGTGGCGGGATCGCCGACACGCACGCGGAGCTTATCGGGATGCGCGTGCCTACGGCATACACCCTACGAGAATCGAATAACGCACGCCTTGGCATATCCTGCCAAGGCGCATCCTATATACGACAAACCGGGCGGGCAGAAATATATCCGCCCGCGGTTTTCCATTATTTCCCCGGCTGATAACGGGTCATAAAAACACCGTCCGCTTCAATCGGCAGCCATTTCTTGTAATACTCCTGCAAATTCTGCACCGGATCGACATCCTTGAAAGCGTCAGGATAAAGCTGCTTGGCGATAAATTGCGCATAAACATAATCGGAAAGGGTGCGTGCGCCGCCGTGATAAATCGCAAAAACATTATCCGTTTTTACCGCAGGCAAATCCGCCCAGCCGGGGCGTTTCAGATAAGCGGCAATGCGTTCATTGACGGTTTTGGAGTCGGCAGAAAAACCGACGGCGACCGCCTGCGGCTTGTTCTTCCATTCCGAACCGGCGAGGAAAATTAAATCCGGCGCTTCGGCGAGGATATATTCCGGGCTGAGTGGTGCTGCGCCTTTCACCTGTCCGGCAGCGATATTCTTCCCGCCCAGTTTTTCCAAAAGCGCGCCCCACATCGTGTTGCCATAAGAATTGCCGAAAGTATCCGCACCATTTTGTGCGAGCTCAACGTAAACTTTTTTCGGCGACGGTTTCAATTTTTCGATGCGCTTTTCAATATCGGCGAAGGCATTCTTGTAATTGTCGGCCAGTTCCTGCGCGCGCTGTTCCTGTCCCAGCAATTTTCCCAATACCAACGTGGAAATAGTATGTTTCTCTACCGTTTGCGCATTGTAATCGAGGACGACATAGGGAATGCCCGCCGCATCGAGTTGCTTCACCGACTCTCCCAGTCCTTCATAATTCCAGACGCCGAGGATAACCAAATCGGGATTGGTGGCGATGATTTTTTCAATGGAAAACGTGCCGTCTTCGGTATTGCCAATATCGGGAATCTCTTTCAGTTTCGGCAGCGCTTTTTCATAAAGCGCGTATTGCTGCGGCCGCCAGTCTTTCCAGGTGGAAAGGGCAAGGGCGACGACCTTGTCCATCGCATCCTTGCCGCCAATGGCAAGATAATCTTCATAATAAAAACCGAGCACGATGCGCTCCGGCACTTTGGGTACGGTGACGGTGCGACCAACGACGTCGGTAGCGGTGATTTCGGCAAAGGCGGGGGCGGCGGCGGTGAATGCCAGCGCGGCGGCGAGCAGGAGCTTCTTCATGTAAACCTCTTGAATGCAAGGGAAAAGGGAGCCGGAAATGGC
>NZ_CALJAH010000277.1 GCF_938028185.1 uncultured Cardiobacterium sp.
CGCGCCAGCGGCAGCGGTTCACTGACTGGCAACGGCGCGGCTTCCTCCGGCGTGGCGACCGCAGCCACATCAGGCAACGACCAATCATCGGGAGGCGCTTCGGCGACGGGCGCGGCTTCCGGCGGCGGAAAATGCTTCGGCAACTCGGCGCTGACCGCCTGCGGCGACTCCTCCAGCCGCAGCGGCAACGTAATCGGAATGCGCGGCTGCCGCGCGACCTTCGCCTGCAACTGGCGCACCTCGCGGCGCAGCGCGGCGAGCTGCTCCTGCAAATCCCGCACCAGCGCGTGCAGCGTGGCCAGCTCATCCGGCGGCGCGGGCGAATCCTCCGATACACGCGGACGCATCCCAAAAAGGATGAGCGCGAACACAATCCCGAAAAAGCTGAACATCCCGCCACTGCCGAGAAACGCATCAGCCGCGAGCGCGCCCGGCAAAATGACACAAAAATAAAGAATAGAAACCGCGCAGCCGTTCATCGTCTGGCACTCCAGCGGGCGGAAAAATACAGGGCGAGGAAGACCGCGGCGACATGGGCGAGCAACAGCGCCACATCGGCGGCGGAGAGATTGTCGCGCAGATTGGCGAGCATCATCGGCAACATCGTGCCGTGCATCTGCCGCAACGTCTCAAAACCGAGAAACCACACCGTCTCGCCGACAAAACGGGCAAAGCTCAAGAGATACACCAGCGGCAGCGCGATGAGGCTGAAGGCAAGCGGGCGCGTTGGGCGGACAACCATACCCGTGAGCATGACGGCAACCGCCGCAACCAGCGGATAACACCAGTGAAACTGCGTGGCGACGCTGGCAGGCGCGACAATATGCAGCGCGAGCAAATCAACGAAATAAAGCGGTGCAAAAAGGGCAAGCGGTTTGAACATGGCGATTACCGGCTGAAAAGAACAGGTGCATCTTATTATCACCCTGCGGGCGGATACAACCCGACGCACGGCGGAAATCGCCGCCGCTGCCGAAATCCACCGAACAGCTCCCTCCCCCGTGGGGCGCCGCGTCGCTCCGCCCCTATGGTTGTGCCACCCTACAGATTTGCCGCAACAAGACGATAAAGTATTCGGCAGCGACACGTTTTGCGCGAGTGTATCAGCGCCGCCCGCTATGGGCATCGACATCCGCCGTAGTATGGGGCTTGACCCACCATCACAAAACGCCCGGATACAACGGTGGGGCAAGCCCCACCCTACAGATTTGCCGCAAACGCAGGCGTTTAATAAGACGATAGAGCATTCGGTAGCGACTCGTTTTGTGCGAGTGTATCAGCCCCGCCCGTTATGGCCATTGCTATCCGTTGTAGGGTGGGTCTTGACCCACCATCACAAACACCCGGATGCAACGGCGGGGCAAGCCCCACCCTACCGATTTGCCGCAAACGCAGGTGCTTTTGCGGGTTGGGTTAGGGAGTAATAAGACGATGAAGCATTCGGTGGCGACACGTTTTGCGCGAGTGCATCAGCTCCGCCCGCTATGGCTATGCCATCCATCGTAGGGTGGGTCTTGACCCACCATCACGAAGCGCCCGGATGCAACGGTGGGGCAAGCCCCACCCTACGATTTGCCGCAAACGCAGGTGTTGTTTGCGGGTTGGGTTAGGGAGCAACAAGACGATAGAGCATTCTATGGTGATACGTTTTGCGCGAGTGTATCAGCGCCGCCCCTATGGCAATCATCATCCGTTGTAGGGTGGGTCTTGACCCACCATCACGAAGCGCCCGGATGCAACGGCGGGGCAAGTTTGTAGGTAGGGTTAGCGAGGTACGAACGTAACCCAACACATATTCCGTTGTTGGGTTACGCGCTGCGCGCTAGGGGCTGTTTACAATTCACTCATAGCGGTAACCAAAC
>NZ_CALJAH010000278.1 GCF_938028185.1 uncultured Cardiobacterium sp.
GGCGTCCGTAGAGCGGCGCTCGCAATGCTGTTATTGCAAACATTTTTTGGTTTGGCGGTGGGGCAAGCCCCACCCTACTTGGTTCATTTACATACACTTGAGCGCTCAAGGTGTATGTATATTGGGGAGGGAACGGTTCTATTGCGGTTTCCCGGCGTGTTCGCGGATGAGGTCTTGTTTTAACTGCCACAGCGCTTGCGAGAGATCGACGTAGTAGCCGTGCGGGTTTTCCAGGCGGCGGATTTCGTCCCACAGGGTTTGTTGTTCGTGCTGGCAGTGGGCACGTACGTCTTCTAATGATGGCATGGTGATGCTGCGCGCGCCCGCTTCCATCCACGTTTGCAGCCGTTTTTCGGCGCGAAAGCCCGTGACGGTTTTGCGTTTCCACGGGTATTCGGGGTCGAACAGTTCGTAGGGCTGGCTGTCGTCGATGGTTTCGTCGTGCAGGGTGATGACGTCGGCGATGGCTTTGCCGCCCGCGTCGTAGAGCCGCCACAGTTGTTTGTAGCCGGGGGTGGTGGTCTTGGCGAGCGTTTCGCTGATTTTGATTTTGGGGATAATCGCGCCGTCTTTTTCCAGCGCGACGATTTTGTACACGCCGCCGAAGACGGGGTTGCTTTTCGCGGTAATCAGCCGCTCGCCAACGCCGAAGTTGTCGATTGCCGCCCCCTGCTGGACGAGGTCTTTGATGAGGTATTCGTCGAGCGAGTTGGAGACGGTGATTTTGGTGTCGTGCAGCCCGGCGGCGTCGAGCATTTCGCGGGCGCGGTTGCTGAGGTAGGCGAGGTCGCCGCTGTCGATGCGGATACCGCGCAGCGCGTGGCCGTTCGGCGCGAGGTATTCGTTGTGGACGCGGATGGCGTTGGGGATGCCCTGGCGCAGGGTGTCGTAGGTATCGACCAGCAGCACGGTACTGTCCGGCCAGGTTTTTGCGTACTGGAGGAAGGCTTCGTATTCGCTGTCGAAGCTCTGCACGAAGGCGTGCGCCATGGTGCCAACCACCGGGATGCCACTCACGTATTCGCTGTAGGTGTTGGCGGTCGCGGCGACGCCGCCGATGTAGGCGGCACGCGCGCCGTAATGCGCGGCATCGCCGCCGTGGGCGCGGCGCGCGCCAAATTCAAAGACCGGCCGCCCCGCCGCCTCATGCACGATACGCGCCGCTTTGGTGGCGATGCGCGACTGGTGGTTGAGGGTGAGCAGCAGGTAGGCTTCAATCAGTTGGCAGTCAATCAGCGGCGCGCGCACGGTCAGTAGCGGCTCGTGCGGGAAGATGACCGAGCCTTCCGGCACGGCGCGGACGTCGCCACGGAAGCGGAAGTTGGCGAGGTAGTCGAGGAATTCGGCGGTGAAGACGCCTTTGCTGCGCAAAAAGGCGATGTCATCCGGGGCGAAGTGGAAAAATTCGAGGTAATCCAGCACCTGTGTCAGCCCGGCGAAGATGGCGTAGCCGCCGTGGTCGGGCACGGTGCGGAAGAAGTAGTCGAAGTAGGCGATTTCGTGCTGGCGGCCTTGGTTGAAGTGGCTTTGCGCCATGGTAAGCGCGTAGTAGTCCATCATCAGGACGCGGTGGTTGCTTATGACTTGTTTCATTCGTGGTCTCTCCGGTTGGGGTTGGGGGCATCCAGCAGTTCACCGTGGATAACGCTGCCGTCTTCGCGGGTGGCGGTGACGTCGTTCTCCGGCGGCTCGTGTTCGTAAACATTGCCCTGTTGTTGCCAGGAAAAGGTGCTGTACACGGTCTGCGTCGGCAGGATGCGCAACAGCAGCCCGGCAAAGAGCGCGCGCAGCGGCGGCACGAGGAAGACGAGCGCAAGCACGCTGCTGATAAAGCCGGGGACGAGCAGCAAAACGCCCGCGGTCATGCGGTACACACTCTCGCGGGCGACATCGCGGCCAGGGGTTTCGGCCATGCGCAACACCGCTTGCTGCTGGCTGCGCAACAGCCACGAACCAATGGCGCTGGAAAGGATGAGCAGGCCGAGGGTGGCGAAGAAGCCGATTTTGCTGACGACGGCAATCAGCGCGATCAGTTCGGCGACGCCCCAAAGGCCAAGCAGGGCAAGAAAGGGCATGGTGTTCTCCCGTTAAAATCTGGCGCGGATTATACCCGCTTGTGTAACCGCGCCGGAATGGCAAGGGCGCCAACCGGCGCCCTGCAAGCAGACGGTTATTCAGATTTCTTGTAACGCCCGTACTTTTTCTTCTTCACCAAAGGAAAGCGCCAACGCGACCGCGTGTGCGCCCGCTATCGTCGTCTGGTAGAAGACTTTGTGCATCAGCGCTTCGCGGCGGATGGTGTAGCTGTCGGCGATGGCTTTTTTGCCGGCGGTGGTGTTCACAATCATCGCGATGTCGCCGTTGATGATGTGATCGACGATGTGCGGGCGGCCTTGTGCGACTTTGTTCACCCGTTCGCAGGCGATGCCGTTTTCCTGCAAGTGCGCGGCGGTGCCGCCGGTCGCGACAATGTTGTATCCGGCGGCGGTGAGCAGGCGCGCCACTTCCACCGCTTTCGCCTTGTCGTCATCTTTGACGGAGATGAAGACGGTGCCGCCGGGGGCGGGCAGGCGTTCGCCCGCGCCGCGGATGCCTTTGTGGAAGGCTTCGGCGAAGGTCGCGCCCAGCCCCATCACTTCGCCGGTGGATTTCATTTCCGGGCCGAGGATGGGGTCAACGTTCTGGAATTTGGCAAACGGGAACACCGCTTCTTTGACCGCGTACAGCGTCGGGCGAATTTCGTCGCGGATGCCTTGCGCGGCGAGTGTTTTGCCCGCCATGCAGCGCGCGGCGATTTTGGCGAGCGGCCGCCCGGTCGCCTTGGAGACGAACGGCACGGTGCGCGAGGCGCGCGGGTTCACTTCGAGGATGTAGATGGCGTCGCCTTTGACGGCAAATTGGGCGTTCATCAGGCCGACGACGCCGAGGGCGCGGGCGAGCGCTTTTGCCTGCGCCTCGATTTGTTCGCAGATGGCGGGCGCGAGGCGGTAGGGCGGCAGCGAGCAGGCGGAGTCGCCGGAGTGTACGCCCGCCTGTTCGATGTGTTCCATCAGGCCGCCGAGGATGACGGTTTCGCCGTCGCAGATGACGTCGATATCGACTTCGATGGCATCATCAAGGAAGCGGTCGAGCAGGATGGGCGCGTCGGGCGAGACGTGCAGCGCTTCTTTCATGTAGT
>NZ_CALJAH010000279.1 GCF_938028185.1 uncultured Cardiobacterium sp.
CGGTTGTACGGCGAAGCGGCGCAACACCGTATGAGGCTTTCGGTGGATGGCTATATAAGAGCCGTCGCCGTCGTTAAAAGAAAACCGCCCCGGAGGGCGGTTTTTTTGCTCGCAAGACAGGTGTCAGTAGCCCACCGTCGCCGCATCTTCGATGCGCGGGTCGGAAGCGCCGTAGAGGCCTTCCGGCGTGACCATGATGGACTGGGTTGAGCCCATCGCCGATTTGCGTTCGACCTTGTGTCCCATGTTTTCCAAGAGACGGACGGTATCGGCATTCAGCGCGTGCTCAACGCGGATTTCGTCCGGCGTCCACTGGTCGTGGATGCGCGGCGCGTGCGTCGCTTCGGCGATGTTCATGTCGTGGTCGATGACGTTGCTGATGATTTGCAGCACGGTGGTGATGATGCGGCTGCCGCCGGGGCTGCCGGTGACGAGGAAGGGTTTGCCGTCCTTGAAGACGATGGTCGGGCTCATTGAGGAGAGTGGCCGTTTGCCCGCCTCTACCGCGTTGGCGTCGCCGCCGATGAGGCCGTAGCCGTTCGGCACGCCCGGTTTGGCGGAGAAGTCGTCCATTTCGTTGTTGAGCAGGATGCCGGTGCCTTCGGCGACGAGGCCTGTGCCGTAGCTAAAGTTCAGGGTGTAGGTGTTCGCCACCGCGTTGCCGTCTTTATCGACCACGGAGTAGTGCGTGGTCTGGTCGCTTTCGTACGGCAGCGGGTCGCTGTGGCGGATTTCTGCACCGGGGCGCGCTTTGTCGGGGTCAATTTTGGCGCGCAAGCTGTCGGCGTATTTTTGGCTGATGAGGCCTTTGACCGGGATTTTGATGAAGTCCGGGTCGCCGAGGTATTCGGCGCGGTCGGCGTAGGCAAGCTGCATCGCTTCTGCCATGAGGTGGATGGTTTTGGCGGTATTGGCGCCGCTCGCGTGCAGGTCGTAGCCTTCGAGGATGTTGAGGATTTGGATGATGTGGATGCCACCGGAGGAGGGCGGCGGCATGGAGACGATTTCATAGCCGCGGTAATCGCCGCGCACCGGCTCGCGTTTGACGCTGTGGTAGTCGCGCAGGTCTTCGGCGGTCATGGTGCCGCCCGCGCCTTTGATGGCGGCGATGATTTTGTCGGCGGTCTCGCCCTGGTAGAAGCCGTCGCGACCTTGTGCGGCGATGCGGCGCAGCGAGGCGGCGAGTTCGGGCTGTTTCAGGGTTTCGCCGGGTTGCAGCGCGCGCCCGTCTTCGTGGTAGAAGATTTTGGCGGTGCTCGGCCATTTGGTCATTCGTTCGGCGAGTCCTTGCAGCGAGTTGGAGAGGCCGGGGGTGACGGTGATGCCTTCTTCGGCGAGGCGGATGGCAGGCGCGAGGACTTGTTCGCGCGTCATCGTGCCGTGTTCGGCAAGCGCGAGCAGCAGGCCATCGACCGTGCCGGGAACGCCAACGGCGAGGCCGTGGTAACGCGAGCGCTCTTCGTCGGCGTTGCCGTTTTCGTCGAGATACATATCGCGGAAGGCGGCTTTTGGCGCTTTTTCGCGGTAGTCAATGGCGATGGTTTCGTTCTTTTTGGCGTCGTGGATGAGCATGAAGCCGCCGCCGCCGATGTTGCCCGCGCGCGGCAGGGTGACAGCGAGGGCGAAGCCGACCGCGACGGCGGCATCCACGGCATTGCCGCCCTGTTGCAGGATGTCGCGGCCAATGGCGGAGGCGAGCGCTTCTTGCGAGGCGACCATGCCGTTTTTCGCCCATACCGGGTGTTCGATGGCGTTTTCGGCGTAGATGGCTTCTTGGACTTGGGGCGGTGCGGCAGGCGCAGCGGCGGGTTGCAGGGCAAAGGTTTGTAGCGAGAGGGCAATGGCGGCGGCAAGGGCGGCGTGTTGCAGGAGGCGGGTTTGCATGGGTTTTCCTCGTGGGTTGCGCGGGGGATTCCGCGCCGGGCAGGGTAACGCGGCGCGGGCAGGGCAGGCAAGGGCGGTTTGTCCGCCGCGTTATTTTTTGCCGAGGTATTGCGCGATGCTGCTTTTTGCTTCCTGGATGAGTTTGTCTTTGTCCAAATCGCGCAGGATTTCTTCGATGACGGGTTTGGCGCCGCCCGCGCCCCAGCTTGCGCCTTGCGCGAAGTAGCGCTCCGCCGCCTTGCCGATGACGTAGCTGCCGTAGTAGGCCACTCCGCCCTGTGCGCCGGCGGTGAGCACGGTGGAGAGTCCGCCGGTGAGGCCTTTGAGCACGGAGGAGAGTGCCTGGATGCCGTAAACGGTGCCCATCAGGTATCCGGTCTGCATGGCGATGGTGCGCACCAGTTCGCCTGCTTGGTGGCGGGTGATGTCGATGCCGTAGGTGCGCGAGAGGTGGACAATCATGGTGGCATCTGCCGCCAGCGCCAGCAGGTCCACCGCCGGGATGGGGTTGATCGCGACGCCGACGGCTTTGATGAGGGCGTAGTGGCGGATGATGTTTTCGGCGAGGTGTTGGCGCGCGGCGACGATTTCTTGTCCGACGCGCTCGGAGAGTTTTCCGGCGAAGACGCTGGCGTTGAGCGCGGCATAGCTTTTACCATCGGCTTCGAGCAGTTGCCACAGCACGGCTTTGAGCGCGTCCACGTCCGGCTCTGGCTGGATGGTTTGTTCGTGTTCGCGCCCGTCGGCGTCGGTGGTGATTTGCAGGTAGCTGTCGGGGCGGGCGCTGGCGGCGACGATGCGCTCAGGCGGGATGATGCCCGCGACGCGGCGCTGGTGGTGGGCGAGGAGTTTGTCGCGGTCGGCGGCGGTCAGGCGGTCGGCTTTGTTGTGGACGAGGATGAGCGGCTGGGTTTTTTCGTGTAATTGGATGAGCGCCTGGTATTCGTCGCGGGTCATGTCGCTGTCCACCACGAACAGCACGGCGTCGGCCTGGCGGGCGACGTGGGCGGCGAGTTCGGCGCGGCTTTGGCCGCCGACTTCGTCGATGCCGGGGGTGTCGATGAGGTAGATGCCGCCGCTGTCGATGGTTTGCCACAGGGTGTGTTCGCTGTGCCGGGTTTTGCCGTGCAGGACGCTGGTGGCGAAGATTTCTTTGCCCGCAAGCGCGTTCAGCAGTGCCGATTTGCCGACGCTGACGCGGCCGTAGGCGGCGACGTAAACGTGGCCTTGTTCGAGTTTGTCGAGCAGGCGCTGCAATTGGCGGTAGTCTTCGCCGAGGCGCGCCTTGGCCTCGTCGGGCAGGCGTTTGTCGTCAAGCAGGGCGATGACGCTGTCGCGCGCTTTTTTCAGGTGCGCTTCGGCTTTGCCCGCACGGCGCGCGGCGACGGCTTTTTGGTGCGCTTCAGCTTTGGCGGCTTTTTTCGCGGCTGTTGAGGGCGAGGCGGACGAGGCTTTGCGCCCGTGTTTCGAGGTCATTTTTTAGTTGTTCCTCAAAGTGTTGCATGATGTGTTGGCTGTCGAAGGTGTCGCTGCCGCGCTCCAGGGTTTGCAGGGTGGCGCGACCCAGGCTTTCAAAGATGAGGCCGTAGGCGACGGCGTGCGAGACGCCGCCGATGACGGTGCCGACGCCGGGGAAGGCTTTGCAGACGTTGCCGGCGAGGGCAAGGATGACGGTGAGGTGGGTTTTGACTTTGCTGCTCGCCGCTTCGACCAGGGTTTGCAGGTCGATGTCGCGCGCGGGGATGTTGTAGAGTTTGGTCAGGTTTTTCAGCATATCCATGCCGAGGTAGCCCTGGATGATGACGTCGGTGCCGGGGCCGACGGCAGCGACGCCGCCAAGCATGGCTTTGCGCGCATAGCTTTTTACCATCGCTTCGCCACGTTCGCGGCGGTAGTGGTTGAGGCGCTGCGTCAGGGTTTCGTCGGCGAGGCTGATGAGGGCGTCGCGGTTGCGCGCGGTGAGGGTGCCGCGCGCGGCGGTCATTTGCGCGAGTTTTTGTAATAGTGCGCTGATGTTGCCCGGCACTTCGCGCGCTTCCCAGAGGGCGGTGCCGTCCGGCTGTTGGCGGCGTACCGGCTGGCGCCAGGCGCTGGCGGCGGTGATGAAGGCGATGTCTTCCGGCAGGCGGGCGCGGATGCGGGTTTTCAGTTCGTCCAGTTCGGTGGCGTTATAGAGGTTGGTTTTGTTGAGGATGACCAGCATCGGTTTTTCAAAGGCATGCAGGCGGAGGATGGAGATCATGTCGCTTTCGGTGAGGTCCTGGTCGATGACGTAGGCGACGATGTGGACGCGGCGCGCGGCGGTCATCACGTCCTGGTCGAGGGTGCCGTCCGCGCCCGCCTGGTGCGTGCCGGGCATATCGAGCAGGGTGAGCGACAGACCGCGCGCGTTTTCGTAGTGGTAGCGCTCGATGGTGGTGGTGCTGCCGCCGATGATGGAGGTGTCGATGGTGGCATTGGGCAGCATGGTCTGGATGAGCGAGCTTTTGCCGGTGCTGATTTTGCCGAAGAAGGCGAGTTCCAGCTCTTGCGGCTCGGTGGCGATGGCGTCGATTTCGGCGTCAATGGCGCTGGTGTCCAGCCCTTGCGCGCGGGCGGCGGCGGCGCGCGCCTGCAATTCTTCGAGGCTTAAGCGTTTGCGCTCTGGCGCGGCGGCTTTGCCCCGGCGGCGGTTGCGCCCCACCGTCCAGATTTTCCAGATGAGGATGAGGCCAGCGGCGGCAATCAGGCTGATGACGATGAGGTAGAAAACGAGGAAGCCGGGCGGGGTGTGTTGCAACCTGTCCCAGACGCGGAAGGCGATGTCGGTGAACTGGAAGATGAGGAGGAGGACGACCAGCACGATGAGCACGGTCAGCAGGATGATGGCCTTGCGGATGAGCGAGACGCTGTTGGGGTTTTGGGTCATGCGGGGTCTCCGGTCAGACGGGCGAGGGCGGCGGCAAAGGCGGGCGGCAGCGCGATGATTTTGTGCGCGTGGTAGTCAAAGGCGACCATTTCGGTCGCGGCTTCGGCGATAAGGGTCTCGCCACGGCAGACGCGGTAATGCAGGGTGAAGGCGGTGCGGCGCAAGTCGCCCGCGTGCATGGCGATGTCGAGCGCGTCGCCAAGGAAGGCTTCGGCGCGGTAGTCGCAGGTGAGATGGCGCATGATGAGACCGGCGCCGAAGCAGTTGGTTTCTTCGGCACCGAGCGCGTGCAGCCAGTCGAGCCGCGCCTGGTGCAGCAGGGTGATGAGGCGGTCGTGGCCGAGATGGCCGCCGTAGTTGATGTCGCCAATGCGGACGGTGAGACGGGTGGTGATGGGGGTCATGGGTTGTTAGGGTGTGCCTTGGCACGCGCTATGGTTGTTTAGCGCGCGAAAGGCGGAGGGACAGCGGAAAGACTCCCTCCCCCTGTGGGGGAGGGCTGGCGTGGGGTTACGAGCGGTATGCCCGGTGGTATTTGGGCAGGTAAAATGGTCGCGATAAAGGTCAATAGCGGAAGCTCCGCCGCTTTTTTGGCTGCCCTCACCCCAACCCTTTCTCTCGCTTCGCGCGAGCTGTTCCAGTCCCACAGGGAGAGGGAGCAGCATTTAGCCCTTCAATTCGTCGGTAATGATGTTGTGGTTGGTATAGACGCAGATGTCG
>NZ_CALJAH010000280.1 GCF_938028185.1 uncultured Cardiobacterium sp.
GACCACGCCAGCCGCAGCACAATACAAAGCAGCACCGCGACGAAGAAGACGAATGCCCAGATTCCGCCCGCAATCCGTTTCATGGAGAGAGTGCCGCTGGTGGTGTGGTGTGTTTTTTTCATGGGATGGCTCGTTGGGGCAGACGATTATTTTATAGCGATACACCACCTAACCCGGTCAGGCGGCGCAACGCCGTACAGGGCTTTGTGAGGATTGCTATATCTCCCGCCACAAAAAAAGGAAGGCCTTACGCCTTCCTTTTTCTCGCCGGGGCAAAGATTATTTCTTCGCCGGGGCGGCTTCTTTTTTCATCGGATCAACCGGCGGAGCGGCTTTTTCACCACCTGCCATCGGACCCGGAGCTTTGACTTGCTCCATCAGGTCGTTGTTCCATTCGCCATCAACCTTGAACTGGGAGACCGCGCCAAGGTTGAACGCTTCGATCAGGTTGTGCGAGAGGTAGGCGTACACGCCCGGCTGTTTGAAGGTGTACATCGCGGCGCCTGCGGAGCCGGCGGCAATCACCCAGGTTTCCAGATCCTGTGCGGGCGGATCGGCGAGATTGCCGCGTTCCCAGACGTATTCGCCGTGGCCACCGATGAGGTGCGGGTAGGACTGACGGTTGGCCTGGGAGTGGTAAATCATCACGGTGTCGCCGACTTTCGCTTTCATCGCGTTGTCGCCGGTGAGCTGCCCCTTGCTTTCGCCGAAGACGATGTGGGTCGGGATGAGTTTGTCCATCACTTCCTTGTCATCAGCGAAGGAGGCGGACGGGTTGTCGTAGCGTTTGTATTTGCCGTCTTTGTCTTTCGGGATGTAGTAATCCTGTTCGCCGATGTAGAAGGCCTTGTCGTAGTGCAGCTTGTTGCCGTTCTTGTCCTTGATGCCGTCTTTCGGAATAACGAGGATTGCGCCGTTCATGCCGTGCACCAAGTGCCACGGAATCATCGCGCCGCCCGGGGCGCAGTGGTAGATGAACACGCCCGGCTTGATGGCCTTGAAGCGCAGTACCACTTCCTGACCCGGGGCGACGTGGGTCAGGTCGCCGCCGCCGAGGGCGCCGGTGGAGGCGTGGAAGTCAATGTTGTGGATGAGCTGGTTTTTGCTGTCGTTTTTCAGGGTCAGCTCGACGTAGTCGCCTTCGTGGACGACAATCATCGGCCCCGGCACGGTGTTGTTGAAGGCAAACGCCCACATGAACACGCCCGGCTCGACTTCGATTTCTTTTTCGTGGATGGTCATTTCCACTTCGACGATGCGCGGTTTGGCGGGCGCTTCCAGTGTGTGTTCCGGCACACCGGGCGGGTCAACCAGTACCTGTTTGACACGTTCCAGTTTGTCCAGTCCCTCTGGCTGCACACCGACCTTGTAGCCTTCAAGGCCGCCGGTATGCGCTGCGCCTTCTGCGGCGAAGCTGGCGGGGGCAGCGATGACCATGGATGCTGCAATGGAGAGGGATAACCAAGTTTTTCGCATAAAGCGCTCCTTATGTTTACGTTGCGGGTTAGTAAAAATTTTTTAAGATTATAGGGAAGGTACGGGGGCGTCGGCTTGACCTGCATCAAATAGTGCAAAAAAATGTGAATTACTGTGGATGGTGTGAAAACGCGCAACCCTGCGGCGTTTGCCTGCATTTTCCATTATGATTGCCGCCTTTTTCGCACAAGGAACGACCATGCCCGACAAAACCCTCACCCGCCGCGAACGTAGCCAAATCGCCGCCTGCGACGCCGCCGGATTGCGCATCCTGCTGGTGGCGCAGGAAAACGCGCTACGGATGCTGCGCTACCTTGCCGAATGGCTGCGCCAGGGCGGGGCGACGGGCGCCAGCGAACGCCTCGCCGCCTTTACCCGCGAACTGGACGCCGCGCCCTCGCACCGCGCGCTGATTGGCGCACACATCCACGGCTGGCTGCAAAACCTGCACCTCTACGCCAGCCTCGTCAGCGTCGGCATCTTCGCCCGCACCGGCATCGTCCACGAAACCGCAACCCTGCTCTACGACCGCTGGAACCCGCTCCCCGTGGACGAAAGCCAACTGCAAGACGTGCTCGACAGCGTCTTCAACGGCAGCCGCGACCTCGACTGGCTCACCGCCATCGCGCCGCGCCAATGGCTCAGCCTCTTCGCCCGCCTCAGCGAAAACGACGAACAGCGTGGCCGCACCCGCCGCCTCATGCGCGAAGAAAGCACCTACGCGCTGGAAATGCTCGCGATACGTCTCAGCGCCGAAGACCTCGCGCCCGACCTCATCCGTCTCGACAAACGCCTGCTGGAGCTGGACTCGCCCTTCGTCGCCCTTGAGCGCGAACTGGCGCGGCTCATCACCAGCTGGCGCGACCATCCGGATGACGCCACCGACGCGGCGACGCTGGCGCAGGCGCACGTCCTCATCGACCAGGCGCGACAACAACTGCACCACTTGAACA
Source organism: uncultured Cardiobacterium sp. (assembly GCF_938028185.1). Classification (GTDB taxonomy): domain Bacteria; phylum Pseudomonadota; class Gammaproteobacteria; order Cardiobacteriales; family Cardiobacteriaceae; genus Cardiobacterium. The sequence continues at coordinate 2,430 of NZ_CALJAH010000280.1, forward strand.
GCCGCGCCATCGCCTCCGGCAGCTCGCTTGCCACCGCCCACCTGCTCGAACGTCTCGCACAAAGCCTCGACCGCCTCGAAGCGCTGCTCGCCGTGCTCACCGCCGAAAGCCCGGAAAGTGAAGCGCGACACTGGCTGGCGCTCCTGAACCAGCTCATCGAAAACGGCCTGCGTCGCCGCAACATCCGCCACCTCTGGCACCGCAGCGCCTACCTCTTGAGCCAATCCATCACCCAGCACAAAAGCGCGCACGGCGAACACTACATCGCACGCGGCTGGCAAGAATACCGGCGGATGTACGCCAGCGCCGCCGGGGCGGGCGTCATCATCGCGCTGATGGCGCTGCTCAAAATCAAACTCGCCAGCGCCGTCCCCAGCTACAACGCCTACATCCTGCTCTCAAGCCTCGACTACGGCATCGGCTTCGTCCTCATCTACCTCTGCCACTGCACCGTCGCCACCAAACAACCGGCAATGACCGCCGCGCGCATGGCAGAAGCCATCGAACAAACCCAACAAGGCCGCGCCGGGGCGCGCAAACTGGCGCAACTGCTCATCGACGTGAACCGCTCACAAAGCATCGCCGTTTTGGGCAATTTGAGCCTCGCCATGCTCACCGCCGTGCTGCTCAGCCTGCTGTGGGCGGACAAAAGCGGCGCGCCGCTGCTCGACCACCACAGCGCCGAACACCAAATGGCGGCGCTTTCGATGCCGTCGGCGCTGTTCTATGCGGCGATTGCCGCCGTCTGGCTCTTCTGCTCCGGCATCATCGCCGGCTACTACGACAACCGCGCCCAATACCTGCGCCTGCGCGAACGGCTGCGCGTGAACCCCTTGCTGCGCCGCCTGCTGCGCGAACCCGCCCGCGCCCGCTTTGCCGACTTCGTCCACGACCACCTCGGCGCGCTGGCCAGCAACTTCCTCTTCGGCGTGCTGCTCGGCATCACCCCGTGGATTGGCAAAACACTGGAACTGCCGCTGGACATCCGCCACATCGCCTTCTCCTCGGCCAACCTCGCCTACGCCACCGCCAGCCACCCGGCGGGCATCGGCACCTTCCTCTATGGCTTCCTTGCCGTCATCGCCATCGGCCTCGTCAACCTCTGGGTCAGCTTCGCCCTCGCCTTGCGCGTCGCCCTGCGCGCCAGAGACGCCCGCTTCCCGCCGCTGCGCCAGTTCATCAGCGTGCTGCGCGAAGAAATCCGCCGCGAGCCGCGTGCATTGTTTTTGCCACGCCGCGCGGCGAGTGGCGACAGCGGGGCAGGAAAGGCGCAGCCGTAGGGCGGGTTAGGGACTGTTTACAATTCGGCGGATAAGCCCCTCTCTCGCTGCGGGTTTCGCCCTGCGGAGGAGGGAGGTCTAAATTGTAAACAACCCTCGTGTGCCGTGCGTAACCCGGCCTCCGCCGTGGCCTGTGCAAGCGCCACCCTCCCGCCCCGCCAGCAGTCGCTATAATTCGCGGCTGTTTTTTTTGTGGAGGAAGGTAATGCGTCCTTTGGTGAAGGTGATTGATGTGGCGGCGCTGCGGCACAACGTGCGGACGTTGCGCCAGCAGGCGGGGGCGGCGGAGTTGGTCGCGGTGGTGAAGGCCGATGCTTACGGGCATGGCGTGGCGGCGGTGTTGCCCGCGCTCGCCGATGTCGATGGCTTTGCCGTCGCCTCTGTTGATGAAGCGTTGCAACTGCGTCAGCTCGGCGCGGTCAAGCCCATTTTGCTGCTGGAAGGGATTTTCGGCGCGGATGAGGCGGCGCTCTGCGCGCAGTATGGCTTCGTGCCGTGCGTGCATTCGCCGGAGCAACTGGCGTGGTTGCGTGGCGTTGCCGGGATTTCGGCGTGGGTTAAGGTGGATTCGGGGATGCACCGCCTCGGTTTTGCGGTAGCGGATGCCGCAAGCTGGTTGCCGCAGGTGCTCTCGCTCAAGCAGGTGCGCTGGCTCGGCGTCGCCTCGCATTTTGCCTGCGCCGATGCGGATGATTGGGCGGACGCGCGCGCGCAGTTGGCGCGGCTGGATGCGCTCGCCTTGCCGGACGGCTGGCGGCGCTGTTTTGCCAATTCGGCGGCGCTGTTTGTCTTGCCGGAGGCGCGGGCGGATGTGGTGCGCGCCGGGTTGGCGCTGTACGGGATGTCGCCCTTTGTCGATGGTGATGCGGCGCGGCTGGGCTTGCGCCCGGTGTTGTCGCTGCAAACCCAGGTGCTGGCGGTGCGGCGGCTGGAGGCGGGCGATTTTGCCGGGTACAGCCACGGTTTTCAGGCGCAAACGGCGGGTAATCTCGCAACCATCGCGCTGGGCTATGGCGACGGTTTTCCGCGCGCGATTGTGAGCGGCGCGGTGCAGCTGTTGCTCAACGGCAAGCGTTATCCGCTGGTCGGCCGGGTGGCGATGGATATGGCGCTGCTCTGGCTGGGCGAGGATACGGCGGCGGTTGGCGATGCGGTGCTGGTCTTCGGCGACGGCAATCCGGCGGAGCGGGTTGCAGCGCAGGCGGGGACGATTCCCTACACTTTGACGACGATGCTGACGGCGCGGGTGCGCGCGGAGGTGGTCGATGGCTAAGGCGAAATCGCGTTTTGTCTGCCGCGATTGTGGCGCGGTCTATCCGAAGTGGCAGGGGCAATGCCACGAGTGCGGCGCGTGGAATACGCTGGAGGAGGAAGCCGCGCCGGTCGCACCGCCGCGTGCGGGCAAGGGCGGCGGTTATGCCGGTGTCGCCGCCGGGCAGGTGCAGCGGCTGGATGCGGTGGAGTTGCAGGCGGAAACGCTGGTGCCGAGCGGCATCAGCGAGTTTGACCGGGTGCTGGGCGGCGGGCTGGTGCGCGGCAGCGTGGTGCTGATTGGCGGCGACCCCGGCATCGGCAAGTCGACGCTGTTGTTGCAGACGGTGCATCATTTGGCGCAGTCGATGCCGTGTTTGTATGTCAGCGGCGAGGAGTCGCCACGCCAGATTGGTCTGCGCGCGGAGCGGCTCGGTCTCGCCCGCGAACGCATTGTGCTGTTCAGCGAGACGCAGATTGAGCGCATTTTGGCGACGGCGGAGGTGGAGAAACCGGCGGTGCTGGTGGTCGATTCGATTCAGACGCTCTACAGCGAGGCGCTTTCTGCCGCGCCGGGCGCAGTCAGCCAGTTGCGCGAGTGCGCGGCGCAGTTGGTGCGTTTTGCCAAATTGAGCGGCACCACGGTCTTTCTCATCGGCCACGTTACCAAGGAAGGCGCGATTGCCGGGCCGCGCGTGCTGGAGCATATGGTTGATACGGTGCTGTATTTTGAGAGCGAGGCGGGCAGCCGCTTCCGTATGCTGCGCGCGGTGAAGAACCGCTTTGGCCCGGTCAATGAGCTGGGGATGTTCGCCATGCTGGAAAACGGGCTGAAGCCGGTGAGCAATCCGTCGGCGATTTTCCTCTCGCGCCCGGACGGGCAGCAGCCCGGCAGCGCCGTTTTCCCGGTGTGGGAGGGTTCGCGCGCGCTCCTGGTCGAGGTGCAGGCGCTGGTCGATGGCGGCGGCGGTGGCTATGCGCGCCGCACCGCGCTCGGTTTTGACAGCGGGCGGCTGGCAATGCTGCTCGCGGTGTTGCACCGCCACGGCGGCGTCTCGCTGCACGATATGGACGTCTATGTGAACGTCGTCGGCGGCCTGAAAATCAGCGAACCGGCGGCGGATTTGGCGGTGTTGGCAGCGGCGCATTCCAGCCTGCGCGGCGTCGCCATTCCGCGCGACGTGGTCGTCATGGGCGAAGTCGGTCTCGCCGGGGAATTGCGCCCGGTCGCCAACGGCGAAGCGCGGCTGAAGGCGGCGCAGCAGCACGGCTTCAAACAGGCGATTCTGCCCGAAGGCAACAGGCCGCGCGGCTCTGCTACAATGCGCGGCCTGAAAATTCATGCGGTTGCGACCCTCGCCGCCGCGCTTGACGTACTCACATCCCTGTAAGGAGGAAACCATGAGTGAAGCCGTAAAACTGGCCGTGTTCCCGGTCGCCGGATTTGGCACCCGCTTTCTCCCCGCCACCAAGGCGACGCCGAAAGAAATGCTGCCCGTCGTCGACAAGCCCTTGATTCAATACGCGGTCGAAGAAGCCTACGAAGCGGGCATCCGCAACATGATCTTCGTCACCGGGCGCAACAAATGGGCGATTACCGAACACTACGACGTCGCCTACGAACTGGAAAACGAACTGGAACAGCGCGGCAAAAAAGACTTCCTGCAACTGGTGCGCAGCATCAAGCCGCGCGACATGAGCGTTACCTACATCCGCCAGGAAATGGCGATGGGGCTGGGGCACGCCGTCCTCTGCGCGCAGCCCATCGTGCGTGACCGCCCCTTTGCCATCCTGCTCGCCGACGACCTCGTCATCAACGAAGGCAAGTCCGTCATGCGGCAAATGGTAGAAGTCTTTGAAAAACACCAGCAGGGCGTGCTGGGCGTGATGGACGTGCCGCGCGAAGACACCAAACGCTACGGCATCATCACCGAAGGCGCGGCGCTCTCCGACCAGATTGTCACCGTCGATGCCATCGTCGAAAAACCCGACCCGGCGACCGCACCTTCCACCCAAGCCGTTATCGGCCGCTACATCCTGCCTGGCTACATCATGCAGCTTTTGCAAAACACGCCGAAAGGCGCGGGCGGCGAAATCCAGCTGACGGATGCCATCAGCGCGCTCATCAAGGAGCGCACCGTGCTTGCCTACCGCTTTGACGGCAAACGCTACGACTGCGGCGACAAACTCGGCTACCTCGAAGCCAACGTCGAACTCGGCCTGCGCCACCCCGAACTGGGCGAAGGCTTCCGCGAATACCTGAAGCATCTGGAGCTGTGAAAGCCACACCTGCTTCCTTGAACCGGAATCCCCTCCCCTGCGCAGCGGGGGAGGGGGTAAAAATACCGCGAAGCAACACCAACAGTGGCCATTCACCGCAATACAACACTACAAAACCACGCCCGCGAACTGCGCCAAAACATGACAGACGCCGAGCGGCGCTTGTGGCGATACCTGCGGGCGGGACGATTTCACAACATCAAATTCCGCCGCCAATATGCCATTGGACACTACATCGTGGACTTTGTCGCGGTCGAAACCGGACTCATCATAGAACTGGACGGCGGACAACACGCCACGCAACAAACATACGACCAGCAAAGAACCGAATTTTTACAAAAACAGGGATACCGGGTGCTGCGTTTCTGGAATCACGACGTATTACAGCGGACAGAAACCGTACTGGCAGAAATCCTGAAACATTGCCAAAAAAGCGCATTTTGATTTTGAAATTGACACTGCGCTTCGCATACACCCCCTCCCCGGCCCTCCCCCGCTGCGCAGGGGAGGGAGCTTAAAAGCCAATGTCTTTTGAGTACCGGGAAGATTGATAGCAAACCTGCCCCGTCTCGTCCCGATTGCTGTCAGGACAGAACCCAAATCCCCCTCCCCTGCGCAGCGGGGGAGGGTTGGGGAGGGGGTGTAAACATACCGCGCAGCGACAAAACCGGCACAAACGCAAAAAGATTCCTGCCATTTACCGCCTGCGTCCAGGAGTATAAACCCCCAAAGCGACGTCGCTTCGCCACATACCGCCCGCAAAAACCGCAAATCCCCTCCATGCCCACATCCGCCGCCGTCCTCCTCATCAACCTCGGCTCGCCCGAAGCGCCGACCAAAAAAGCACTGCGCCCCTACCTCAACCAATTCCTCTCCGACCGCCGCGTCATCGACCTGCCGCGCTGGCAATGGCTGCCCATCCTGCACGGCATCGTCCTCAACACCCGCCCGAAGCGCTCCGCCCACGCCTACCGCCAAATCTGGCAAGAAGACGGCGCGCCGCTGATTGCCATCACCGCGCGGCAAACCGTCGCCCTGCGTAGCAACCTCGCCGTCCGTGGCCTCGGCCATATCCACGTGGCAAGCGCCATGCGCTACGGCCAGCCGTCCATCAAAAGCGCCCTGCGCGACCTCGCCGCGCGTGGTGTCGAAAAACTGCTCATCGTGCCGATGTACCCGCAATACAGCGACGCCACCACTGCCAGCGTCTTCGACGGCGTCGCCCAGGCGTTAAAAAAGCAGCGCGGCATCCCCGAACTGCGCCTGGTGCGCGACTGGCACACCCACCCGCGCTACATCGCAGCGCTTGCCGACAGCATCCGCCGCCACACCCTCGCCCACGGCTCCGCCGAACAACTGCTCTTTTCCTTCCACGGCCTGCCCGCGCGCTACGCCGCCGAAGGCGACCCCTACCCGCGCCAGTGCGAAGCCACCGTCGCCGCCGTTGCCGAAACCCTGCAACTGCCTGCCGAGCGCTACCGCCTCGTCTATCAGTCGCGCTTTGGCAACGAACCCTGGCTGCGCCCCTACGCCGACGAAACCATCCGCGCCCTCGCCGAAAGCGGCTGCCAAAACCTCCGCGTCATCTGCCCTGGCTTCGCCGCCGACTGCCTCGAAACCCTCGAAGAAATGGCGATGACCAACCGCGCCCTGTTCCTGCAACACGGCGGCAGGCACTACGACTACATCCCGGCGCTCAACGACGACCCGGCGCACATCGAATTGCTTGCCGATCTCGTCGTGCAGCACACGCAGGGGTGGTAATGCCCCCTGGTGGAGGGGAGAAGCAGAGACGACAAGCAAAGCGCTCGTTTACATCCACTATCCCGGCATCTGCGCGGTGAACCGCTCCAAAAACTCAGAGGGTATCCATCCCGTGAGAAAAAATACCCCCTGAAGGAAAAAGCGTATAGGACAAAATGGATGTTCAAAAACGCCGTAGCCTTAAGGACCGGGTGGTGTCCTAAAATGTATGCTGCCTCAAACAAATCCGTAGTTGATATAGAAAAATCCGATGG
>NZ_CALJAH010000281.1 GCF_938028185.1 uncultured Cardiobacterium sp.
CCTGCAGGGGAGGGGGATTTTTCAAATTGCAAACAGCGCCTGGCGCAGGTGGAGGCAGCAATTTGTCCCGCGCCCTTTTTTAGGTTTCAAGGCTTTTGCCGGGTGCAGAAAAATGAATACCCGGAATCCGTAGTGATAGATACGGTGCCGGGCGTTCATTTATTTGTCATTTCTGAGCAGGATAATCCAAATAATGGCGATGAATGACAGACCACCAGAAATAATCAACAGCAAATAATCAAATGGGGTATTGGCGATTGGCGGCGGCTCGTGTCTGGGAATGGGATTGCCCAGGAACTGCATCAAAAAGGAAAAGATGATTAGGAATATGGGGGTCTTGTATTTGCCAAACATTTTTATCCCTCAATGCTTCGCCGTTTCTTTTGGGGAACGGTTGCAAGAAAAATGTTTATTCCCTGCGCCGATGCCGGCACAAATCCTCCGGCAAGCTCAGTCTTCCTCCGCCTCTTCCGCCTCAATCTCGCGGCGGATTTCCGCGCTGGTGACGATGCCGTCGGCAAAGTCCAGCACGCGCACGGTGCAGCCGGGGAAGGTGAGTTCCGTCCCCGCTTCGGGGAAGTTGCCCAGCGTTTCGATGATGAGGCCGGAGAGGGTTTTCGGCCCTTCCAGCGGCAGTTTCAGCCCCAGCTCGCGGTTGAGTTGGCGCAGCGGGATGCCGCCTTCGACGGTGTAGCGGTTTTCTTCTTGTTCGATGATTTCCGGCGGGGTGTCGCCGGTGTCTTCGTCGCCGATTTCGCCAACGATGTGGGTCAGGATGTCTTCGAGGGTAATCATCCCCTGGATGTCGCCGTATTCATCGACGACGAGGCCGCTGCGCGCTTTCGCCTGGCGGAAGTGCAGCAGTTGTTTGCGTAGCGGCGTGCTTTCCGGGACGAAGTGGCAGGGGCGCAGTACTTGTTGCAGCCGGGTTTTGTCGAGGCTGTTGTCGCGCAGCGGCAGGATGATGTCGCGGATGTGCAGCATTCCTTCCGCCTGGTCGAGGTGGTCGCGGTAGGCGACGAGGCGGCCATGTCGGCTGCCGGTAATTTGCCGCAGGATGTCTTCCCAGTCGTCGTTCAAGTCCACGCCTTCGAGTTCGTTGCGCGGCACCATCGCTTCGCTGACGGAGACGTCTTCCAGCTCCAGTACGTTGAGCAGCATATCCTGCTGTTCGCTGCTTTCTTCGTCGTCGCCGCTTTGGCTGGACTGGACGATGCTGCGCAGTTCGTCGTTGCTCAAGGCTTCTTCGACGGCGTTTTCGGTCTTCACGCCGAGCGGACGCAGGACGACGCGCACGATGGCGTTTAAGAGGCGCACCAGCGGCGAGAGGATGCGCACCAGCCAGGCCAGCACCGGCGCAACCGGCAGGGCGATGCGCTGCGCGTTGGTCGCGGCGAGTGTTTTCGGCGCGACTTCAGAGAAGACGAGAACTACGACAGTGAGGATGATGGTGGAGAGCAGGACGCCAAGGTCGCCGTAGAGGCGCAGGCCGATGAGGGTGCCGAGCGAGGTGGCGGCGATGTTGACGAAGTTGTTGCCGAGGAGGATGGTGCCGATGAGGCGGTCGGTGTGTTTGAGCAGGTGGCTGGCGCATTTGGCGCGTTTGTTGCCTTCGTCCGCCTGGTGTTTGAGCTTGTAGCGGTTGAGCGACATCATCGCGGTTTCCGAGGCGGAGAAGAAGGCCGAGAGGGCGAGGCAGATAAATAATGCGAGGATTAACAGTCCTATAGGAATGCTGTCCACGAGGGCTCCTTAATGGTTGATGACAAATTGCAGGATGAAATTGCTCAGGACGTAGCCCATGAGCAGCAGGATGAAGACGGCGCACATTTCCACCACCAGCGGCGTGCCGCGCTGGCGGCGGATGTAGTACGAGTAAATCATCCAGCCGAGGGCGAGCCAGGCGAGGAAGGTCAGCACCGTTTTGTGGACGAGATGCTGCGCGAAGAGGTTATCGACGAACATCCAGCCGGTGAGGAGCGCGATGGCGAGGAGGATGAAGCCCGTCACCGCTTGCAGCATCATCACCCGTTCCAGGCTGACCAGCGAGGAAACACTGATGTCTTTCAACTGTTTGCGTTTCAGGCGGCGGAACAGCCAGCCGTAGAGCAGCGCATGGAGGAAGGCGAGCGAGATAAACGTCCAGGCGGCGATGGAAGTCAAAATGTGCCACCACATTCCCGGCGAGAGGTGCGGCGCAAACGGCTTGTCGCTGACGAAAACGAGCGGCAAGGCGACCGCGACCGCGTTCACCAGACAAATGACCACGCCGCCGAGCGCCATCGAGGCGCGCCACAGCCAGAAGACGGAAATACAGGCGACGAACCAGGCGTTCACCGACACCATATTAAAGACAGAGAGATTCAGATGATTGTTGGCCTGCAACGAGACAATCAGCGACAGCGCGTGCCCCTGACAGGCGCAGACCAAAATGCCCAGCACCCACAGCGGGTTGATGCGGCGCTGCGGTTTGCGGTAAACGCGGACAAAACCGGCGGCAGCGGCGACATAGGCAAAAACGGTAAACAGCGGCAGCCAAAGCTGCATAAAACATCCTGAAAAACAAAGCGGGCGGCTATAATACAACAAAAATTTACCTTAACTTAATCAGGGAAAGCCCATGTTTGACAACCTAAGCGAGCGCCTGCAAGGCACCTTCAAAAAACTGCGCGGCCAGAGCCGCATCACCGAAGAAAACATCACCCAGGCGCTGCGCGACGTACGCATGGCGCTGATTGAGGCGGACGTTGCCCTGCCGGTCGTCAAAGAAGTCGTCGAGACCATCAAAAACGCCGCCGTCGGCCAGGAAGTCAGCCTGAAACTCTCGCCCGACCAGGCCTTTATCAAAACCGTCAAAAGCGAACTCGTCCGCATCATGGGCGAAGAAAACAGCGCGCTCAACCTCGCCGCGCAGCCGCCTGCCGTCATCCTCATGGCAGGGCTACAAGGCTCCGGCAAAACCACCTCCAGCGCCAAACTCGCACGCAAACTCATCAACGAAAAGAAAAAAGTCGCGCTGGTCTCCGCCGACGTGTACCGCCCGGCGGCGATAGAGCAGCTCAAAACCCTTGCCGAACAAGTCGGCGCGACCTTCATTCCGTCTGACGCCAGCGAAAAACCGGCGGACATCACCGCGCGCGCGCTCGACTACGCCCAGCGCCAGTATTTTGACGTCCTCATCGTCGATACCGCTGGCCGCCTGCACATCGACGACGCGCTGATGGACGAAATCCGCACCCTGCACGCCCAACTCAAACCCGTCGAAACCCTGTTCGTGGTCGATAGCATGACCGGGCAGGACGCCGCCAACACCGCCAAAGCCTTCAACGACGTGCTGCCGCTCACCGGCGTCGTCCTCACCAAAATTGACGGCGACGCGCGCGGCGGCGCGGCGCTTTCCATCCGCCACATCACCGGCAAACCGATCAAATTCCTCGGCGTCGGCGAAAAAACCGAAGCGCTCGAAGCCTTCCACCCCGACCGCATCGCCTCGCGCATCCTCGGCATGGGCGACGTCCTCGGCCTCATCGAAGACCTTGAGCATCAGGTCGATGAAGAAAAAGCGCGCAAACTCGCCACCAAAATGGCGAAAGGCAAAACCTTCGACCTCGACGACTTCCGCGAACAACTGCACCAAATGCAGCTCATTGACATGGACAAAATGCTGGAAAAAATCCCCGGCATGGGCAACATCCCGCAGGCAGTGAAAGACCAGCACCTCTCGCCGAAAAAAATCCGCCGGCAAGAAGCCATCATCCTCTCGATGACGATGAAGGAGCGGCACAACCCGGACATCATCAAAGGCTCGCGCAAACGCCGCATCGCCGCCGGCGCCGGGGTGGACGTGCCGGAAGTAAACCGCCTGCTCAAACAATTCAAAGAAATGCAGACGCAGATGAAAAAATTCCGCAGCGGCAAAATGCTGCGGATGCTCGGCGCCGCCAAAGGTGCGTTGCCGATGGGCAAACTGCCGTTCAAATAAACACTGCTTTTCGCGCATAAAAACGCCCTCCTTGCGGGGGCGTTTTTGATTCACCCATTTGAAAAATGACGCCGCGTCGCCCCTCCCCCGCCGTCTGCGGTGCGCCAAGGCGCACCCTATGGCTGCGGACGTCCACCCAACTGTCCCTCCCCCGTGAGGGAGGGCCGGGGTGGGGTTCACCAATTTCCCCGCCGATGCCAAACAATTACCCGCGCGGGTCGGTCATCCATACCCGACCTGCAACGGTTACGAGGCAAACAGCCCCGCCGTATCCAGCGCCGTGCGTAGGGTGTGTGCCGCAGGCACGCACGCGGTTGCCGATGCAAAATTCCCCCGCGTGCGTGTCGGCTGCGCCGCCACACACTCTATAAACCAGCGGTGCAAGTCGCAAAATCGTCGCCACGGCAACCGTATTGCCAGGGGCTGTTTATAATTGCCTCCCCGCGACCATAGCGGGCAATTCCGGCCTTCGCGCCTCCCCCAACCCACGGAGAAACCATGCAATCCAATCCCGTCCGCGTCTGGTACCGCCACCCGCGTGCCATCCGCGACAGCAACTGGCGCAGCTACGGCTGGTTCGTCCTCACCGCGCTCATCCTTAACGCCTTCCTGCCCGCTATATTCAGCCGCGACGATGCTGGTCGCTTCATACTCCTCTCCATCGCCCTGCTCCTGCTGCTGCCAATCGGTATCGCCCTCGCGCGCAACCTGCGCCACACCTTCCGCCAGCCGGACACGCCGCTGGTCGCAACCGATGCCGACGGCATCCACTTCGCCCTTGCCAACTCGCGCCACAAGAACCTCTACCTTATCCCCCTGCGCGGCGCGCAACTCGGCAGTGGTGCGGCGAACTGCCACATCCCTTGGGACAAACTCGGCGACATCGAAGCCATCCCGCTCAACATCTTCCGCCGCGAACGCCTCCGCCTCGCGAGCCGCAAAAACCGCCACCACGCCAACATCTACACCGCCCGTCTCGGCGACTACGAGAGCGTCTGCGCCATCGCCGACAGCGCCAATGCCCTCTGCCACGGCCAGCCGCTGCCGCCGGACGATGCCCTGCCGCCGCTGCGCGTCCGCCCGCTTGGCTGGGGACTGCTCGCCGCCAATACCGCCTTGCTCATCCTCTGGGTCGCGTACTACCAGCTCGCAAGCACTGGCCTCGTCGCCGCCCCGCCCGGCAATTACCCCTTCATGACCGTCCTCGCCGTGATAACCGCGCTTAACCTCGCCGCCCGCCTCGCCCCGTGGCAACTGCAAGCAGAATTACCGGACGACGACAACAGCGATGACCGCAAAACCATCACCCGGCTATAACCGACCAACGCCCTCCCTGCGAGGGTGTTTTCGCACAAGGCCCCCGCCGCCCGCTTCGTTTATCATAAGCGCCTTTTTGAACCCCCGGATTTCCCATGGAAAACATCTCCATTCGCGGCGCGCGCACCCACAACCTGAAAAACATCGACCTTGACCTGCCGCGCGACCGCCTCATCGTCATCACCGGCCTTTCCGGCAGCGGCAAATCCTCGCTCGCCTTCGACACCATCTACGCCGAAGGACAGCGGCGCTACGTCGAATCACTCTCCGCCTACGCGCGCCAGTTCCTCTCCATCATGGACAAGCCCGATGTTGACCACATCGAAGGCCTCTCGCCCGCCATTTCCATCGAGCAGAAATCCACCTCGCACAACCCGCGCTCCACCGTCGGCACCATCACCGAAATCCACGACTACCTGCGCCTGCTCTTCGCCCGCGTCGGCATTCCGCGCTGTCCCGACCACGGCATCGAGCTGAACGCGCAGACCGTCAGCCAGATGGTGGACAACATCATGGCGTTCGATGAAGGCAGCAAATGGATGCTGATTGCGCCGCTGGTGCAGGGGCGCAAGGGCGAGCACACCAAGCTGTTGCAGGATATGCAGCAGCAGGGCTTCGTCCGCGCGCGCATCGACGGCGACATCTACGAGCTGGACGCCCTGCCCGCCATCGACGGGCGGCGCAAACACGACATCGGCATCGTCGTTGACCGCTTCGCCATCCGCGACGGAATCGCGCAGCGTCTCGCCGAGTCACTGGAAACGGCGCTGGCGCTCGCCGACGGCATCGTGCAACTGGTGGCGATGGACGGCGAGGCGACGCACACCTTCTCCGCCAAATACGCCTGCCCGGTCTGCGGCTACGCCCTGAGCGAGCTGGAGCCGCGCCTCTTCTCCTTCAACAACCCGCACGGCGCCTGCCCCGAATGCGACGGCCTCGGCGTCAATACCTTCATCGACCCGCGCCGCGTCGTCATGCACCCCTACCTCTCCATTGCCGCCGGTGCGGTGCGCGGCTGGGATCGGCGCACCCCCTACTTCTACCCGCAAATGCAGGCGCTGGCTGCGCATTACGACTTCGACCTCGAAAACACCCCCTTTGAAGACCTGCCAGACGCCATCCAGAACCTCATCCTCTACGGCAGCGGCACGGACAAAATCCCGATGCCGACCATCGGCGCGGGCGGCGCGGTGCGCTACCGCGAGGCGACCTACGAAGGCATCATCAACACCATGAACCGCCGCTACCTGGAGACCGACAAGGCGCGGGTACGCGACGAAATCAGCCAATTCCTGAACAGCCGCGAATGCCCCGCCTGCCACGGCACGCGCCTGAATCGCGCCGCACGCCACGTTTACATCGAAGACACCACCCTGCCGGACATCAACCGCTGGTCGGTCGCCGATGCTGCCGCTTGGGCGAACCGTCTCGACCTGCCCGGTGCGCGCGGCGAAATTGCGGCGAAAATCCTCAAAGAAATCCGCGAACGCCTCGGCTTTCTGGTGAACGTCGGCCTCAACTACCTGACCCTCGCGCGCAGCGCCGAAACCCTCTCCGGCGGCGAAGCACAGCGCATCCGCCTTGCCTCACAAATCGGCGCAGGGCTGGTCGGCGTGATGTACGTCCTCGACGAACCCTCCATCGGCCTGCACCAGCGCGACAACGCCCGCCTGCTGGCGAGCCTCTTGCGCCTGCGCGATTTGGGCAACACCATCATCGTCGTCGAGCACGACGAAGACGCCATCCGCGCTGCCGACTACGTCGTCGATATCGGCCCCGGCGCGGGCATCCACGGCGGCCGCATCATCGCCGAAGGCACGCCCGCCGAAATCGAAGCGCACCCCGACTCGCTCACCGGCAAATACCTCTCCGGCCGCGAAACCATCGCCGTCCCGGAAAAACGCACGCCGCGCGACCTCAAGCGGCAAATCAACCTCATCGGCGCGAGCAGCCACAACCTGAAAAACCTCACCCTCAACCTCCCGGTCGGCCTCCTCACCTGCATCACCGGCGTCTCCGGCAGCGGCAAATCAACGCTCATCAACGAAACCCTGGCCAAAGCCGCCGCCAAACACATCAACCGCGCCGGTGACGACCCCGCCGAATACGAACGCATCGAAGGACTGGAGCACTTCGACAAAGTCATCAACATCGACCAATCGCCGATAGGGCGCACCCCGCGCTCCAACCCCGCCACCTACACCGGCATCTTCACCGCCATCCGCGAACTCTTCGCCGGCACCCAAGAAGCGCGCGCGCGCGGCTACACCCCGGGGCGGTTCTCCTTTAACGTCAAAGGCGGTAGATGCGAAGCCTGCCAGGGCGACGGCGTCATCAAAGTGGAAATGCACTTCCTGCCGGACATCTTCGTCGCCTGCGACATCTGCCACGGCAAACGCTACAACCGCGAAACCCTCGGCATCACCTACAAAGGCAAAACCATCCACGAAGTCCTCGAAATGGACATCGAAGAAGCCTACACCTTCTTCGACGCCATCCCGGCATTACAACGCAAACTGCAAACCCTGCTCGACGTCGGCCTCTCCTACATCCGCCTGGGGCAAAACGCGGTAACGCTCTCCGGCGGCGAAGCACAGCGGGTCAAACTCGCGCGCGAACTCTCCAAACGCGACACCGGCCGCACCCTCTACATCCTGGACGAACCGACCACCGGCCTGCACTTCCACGACGTGCGCCAACTGCTGGACGTGCTGCACCGCCTGCGCGACGGCGGCAACACCATCGTCGTCATCGAACACAACCTCGACGTCATCAAAACGGCGGACTGGATTGTGGACCTGGGCCCGGAAGGCGGCAGCGGCGGCGGCGAAATCATCGCCACCGGCACCCCGGAAGACGTCGCCGCAAACCCGGCGAGCTACACCGGGCAGTTCCTCAAACCGCTGCTGACGGCGCACGGCTGACCCCGTTTATAGCGATACTCGCAAAGCGCTGTACGGCGGCGCGTTGGAGCAGACGGAAATCCGGTGCAGGTCGGGCATTGATGCCCGACATTTTTTTGATGTCGGCCATGATGACCGACCTACGTTTGCTGCGCAGTAAACCGGTTTACCGTGATGGCCGCGCTCATGTCAAAAAGGCATAACGGCAAAACAAACCCGCCTTTCACAAGAGACCGTAGCGCCCCTATCATGCGGGCATCCATAACACAGGAGCCATCATGAGCCGATATTACCCCATCTTTGCCGACCTGCACGACCGCCCGGTGCTGCTGGTCGGTGCTGGCCACGTCGCCGCGCGCAAGGCCGAAGACCTGCTGCGTGCCGGGGCGCGCCTGCGCGTGGTCGCGCGCGAACTCGCCCCCGTTTTCCAGGACTGGCGTGATGCCGGGCGCATCGAATACCTCGGCGCGGCCTTTGACCCTGCCCAAATTGACGGCGCCTTTCTCGTCGTCGCCGCCACCGGCGACCGCGAGCTGAACGCGCGCGTTTTCGCGTCGGCAGAAGCGGCGGGCAAACTCTGCAACGTGGTCGATACGCCGCAATGCTGCTCCTACATGGTGCCCGCGCTGATTGACCGCGCGCCGTTGCAAATCGCCATTTCCAGCGCCGGAACCGCCCCGGTGCTTGCCCGCCACTGGCGGCAGCAAATCGAATTGCTCCTGCCGCGCCACCTCGGCGCGCTGGCGAGCATCGCCGGACGCTGGCGGGCGCGAGTCAAGGCGGCGGTACGCGGCACGGAAGCGCGGCGACGCTTCTGGGAGCGCCTCTTTGCCAGCCGCTTTGACACCCTGGTCGCACAAAACCGCCTCGGTGAAGCGGAAGCGGAACTCGCGCGGCAACTGGCGGCGCAACCCGCACCGGGCGGCGAAGTGGCGCTGGTTGGCGCCGGGCCGGGCGACGCCGGACTGCTCACCATTCACGCCTTGCAGGCGATGCAGGCGGCGGACGTGGTCTTCTACGACGCGCTCGTCTCCGACGACATC
>NZ_CALJAH010000282.1 GCF_938028185.1 uncultured Cardiobacterium sp.
GCAGGACGCGCCAGCGTCCGCAGCGGGGGAGGGTTGGGGTGGGGGGGGTATGGTTTTCAGCGCGGAAGCTGGCAATGTTTCAGGATTTCTGTCATGACGCTTTCGGTTTGTTGCAACATGTCGTGATTCCGGAAGCGCAGGACGCGGTAGCCCTGGTGTTGCAGAAACAGGCTGCGTTGCTGGTCGTAGGCTTGTTGGTTGGCGTGTTGTCCGCCGTCCAGTTCGATAATCAGCCTGATTTCAGGGGCGGCAAAATCGGCGATGTAACTGCCAATGACGTATTGGCGGCGGAATTTGATGCCGTGCAGTTGTCCGCCGCGCAGGCGCCGCCATAAACGGTGTTCGGCATCTGTCATGTCTTTGCGCAGTTCGCGGGCAAAGTGGTGCAGTTTGGGATTTCGCCGGGTTCTCATGGTTGGGTTGGTGTTTTCTGAAGTTACTGCGGTGGTTGCATGGATACCGCTACCCCCACCCCTGCCCTCCCCCGCTGCGGGCTTCGCCCTGCAGGGGAGGGAGCTGTTCGTGGATTTCGCCGGGTTCTCATGGTTAGGTTGGTATTTTCTGAAGTTACTGCGGTGGTTGCATGGATACCGCTACCCCCACCCCTGCCCTCCCCCGCTGCGGGCTTCGCCCTGCAGGGGAGGGAGCTGTTCGTGGATTTCGCCGGGTTCTCATGGTTGAGTTGGTGTTTGCTGAAGTTACTGCGGTGGTTGCATGAATACCCCAACCCCTGCCCTCCCCGCTGCGGGCTTCGCCCTGCAGGGGAAGGGGTCATTGGTGTTCCTTCCGCGCCACCCAGGTTTTCAGCGCGAGGGTGGCCAGGGCGATGAGGACGAGCAGTACCGCGCTGGCGAACGCGGCGGCGGCCTGGTAGTCCTGGTAGAGCAGTTCGACGTTGAGCGGCAGGGTGTTGGTTTCGCCCCGGATGTTGCCGGAGACGACCGAGACCGCGCCAAATTCGCCCACCGCACGCGCGTTGGTCAGCGCCACGCCGTAAATCAGCGGCCAGAGGATGGTCGGCAGGGTGATGCGCCGCCACAGTTGCCAGCGGCTGGCGCCGAGGACAACCGCCGCTTCTTCTTCCGCCGCGCCGTGCTGTTGCATGAAGGGGATGAGTTCGCGCGCGACGAAGGGGCAGGTGACGAAGATGGTGACGAGGACGATGCCCGGCACGGCGAACATCAGTTGTAAATCGTGCGCGGCGAACCATTCGCCGACCGGGCTGTTCATGCCGTAGAGCAGGAGATAAAGCAGCCCGGCGATGACCGGCGACACGGCAAAGGGGATGTCGAGCAGGGTGATGAGCAGCGCGCGGCCACGGAAGCGGAAACGGGTGACGAGCCAGGCGAAGGCGACGCCGAAGATGACGTTCACCGGCACGGTGATGGCGGTGACGAGCAGGGTCAGCCACAGGGCGTGGCGGGTGTCGGGTTCGGCGAGCGCGGTGGCAAATGCCGTCCAGCCTTTGGCAAAGGCGCCGTGGAAGACCACCAGCAGCGGCAACACGAGGAAGACGAGGGTGAAGGCAAGCGCGAGGGCAATCAAGAGGCGTCTCATGCGTTTCTCCCGAAGCGGCGGAGGAAGTGGCCCTGCCAGAGGTTCACCAGCAGCAACAGCAGCAGCGAGGCGGCAAGCATCAGCGAGGCGATGGCAGCGGCGGCGGGC
Source organism: uncultured Cardiobacterium sp. (assembly GCF_938028185.1). GTDB lineage: Bacteria > Pseudomonadota > Gammaproteobacteria > Cardiobacteriales > Cardiobacteriaceae > Cardiobacterium. The sequence continues at coordinate 1,666 of NZ_CALJAH010000282.1, forward strand.
AGGTCAAATTCTTGCAGGCGCTCGAAGATGAGCAGCGACACCACTTTGCTGACGTAGGGCTGGTTGCCGGCGATGAAGATGACCGCGCCGAACTCGCCGAGGCTGCGCGCAAATGACAGCACCACGCCGGAGGCGAGCGCGGGCATCAGTTGCGGCAGGATGACGCGGGTGAAGACCTGGTGCGGGCGCGCGCCGAGGGTGGTTGCCGCTTCTTCGACGGCAGGCGGCAGCGCTTCCAGCACCGGTTGCACCGCGCGGACGACGAAGGGGATGCTGGTGAAAATCATGGCGACGACAATCCCGGCGGGCTGGTAGGCGACGGCGATGCCGAGCGCCGCCAACGGTTGCCCCAGCCAGCCGTCTTTGGCAAAGAGGGTGGCAAGGGCAATGCCGGCGACGGCGGTTGGCAGGGCGAAGGGCAGATCGACCAGCGCGTCAATGAAGACGCGACCGGGGAAGCGGTAGCGGGTCAGCACCCAGGCGAGCAGCAGGCCAAAGAGGGCGTTGAACAGCGATGCCCACGCCGCCGCCCAGAAGGTGACGCGCAGCGCAGAGAGCGTTTGTCCGTCGCTGACGATGTTCCAGTAATCGGCGAAGCTGAGTTGGGCGAGGTTCAGGGCGAGGCCGGAAAGGGGCAATAGCAGGAT
>NZ_CALJAH010000283.1 GCF_938028185.1 uncultured Cardiobacterium sp.
TAGCGGGGTTGGTGTATGTATATGTGAAACGGGGAGCGGCAGTTCGGGCATCGCCGTCGGGCGCCACCATCGTCGGCATTGCTGTCAGTGGACGGTGCGCCAAGGCGCACCCTATGATCGCTGAAAAAACCCCTGTCATTCGCCCACAAAAAACCCGCCATTTGGCGGGTTTTTTAGCAAGCGGTGCTGAACTGTCAGAATACCGGGGTGTAAGCGGCTTGCGGGTTGGCCTGGTCGATCGCCTTGATGTAGATGGCGACGCGGCGGTCTTGCGGGTTGTTCTGCGCGGTGGCGTATTGTTCGCCGTAACCCTGCACGACGAAACGCTGCGAGTTGATGCCCTGTTGCGCGAGGTATTGCGCGACGGACTGGGCGCGGCGTTGTGAGAGTTGCATATTGTGCTGCTCGCTGCCGCTGCCGTCGGTGAAGCCGTACACGTGAACGACGGTTTCCGGATACTGTTGCAGGGTTTGCGCGATGCTGCCCAGCGGCTGGTAGAAGTTCGGCTTGATGACGGATTTGTCCACGTCAAACAGTACTTCGCTCTGGATGTTGAGCTGGATGGTGCTTTCGTTGACGCGCTGTACCTGCACGCCGCTGTTGGCGACCTGCTGTTGCAGTTGTTCCTGCTGGCGGTCCATGTAGTTGCCAATCGCCGCTCCGGCGAGGGCACCCGCGACCGCACCAATGTAGCGTCCCTTGTCGTCGTCGATTTGGTGGCCGACCACGCCGCCGGCGAGCGCGCCGATGGCGGTTCCCATCGCGGTGGACTGGTTGGCCATGCCGCCGAAGCCGCCGCCGCCGGCGGTCTCACAGCCAGCGATCATCATCGCGGACAGGCCTGCAACAAGGCCAAGATTGCTTTTTTTCATGGTTTTTTCTCCGTTGGATTGCGACCGCGGCATGATAGCGATTCCCGCCGCGCCCTTCATTAAAGGTCATCCACGCGCAGCGCTATAATGCCGGGCTTTTCCCACCCTCAAACGCCATGCTTACTCCCGCCGCCCGCGGCGTCCTCTGGGCGCTGTTCGCCACCTTCAATTTCGCGCTGATGGGCGTGCTGACCAAAGAAAGCGCGCGCCTGTTCGCCTACCAGTCCAACGAACTCGCCACCTGGCGCAATCTGCCCGCCGTCTTCGCCCTCGGCGCTTACGCCCTGCTGCGCCGTCAGCGCTTTTCCACTAAATTGCTGCGCGCGCACGTGGTGCGCAGTGTTTCCGGCGCGAGCGCGAGCCTGATTCAGTTCTACACCCTGACCATCCTGCCGCTCGCTACCGCCGTCACCCTCGGCTACAGCTCCGCCATTTTCATCGCCCTCTTTTCCTTCCTGCTGCTGCGCGAGCGCATCACCCGCCGCACCCTCGCCGTGCTGGTGATTGGCCTCTCCGGCGTCGCCATCCTGCTGCGCCCCGGCTTTAACAGCGGCCAGGCGTGGGGACTGTCCTGCGGTCTCGTCGGCGCGGCCGCGACTGGCCTTGCCCACCTGCAACTGCGCGAGATGAGCGCCACCGGCGAGCCGGCCTGGCGCATCGTCTTCTATTTCTCGCTGGTCAGCACCCTGCTGAGCGCGCTGATTGCAACCTACCAGGGCTGGCACGGCATCGAACTGCGCGCCCTGCCGTATCTGCTCGGTATCGGCGCGAGCGGCCTCATCGCGCAGATTGCCATTACCCGCGCCTACGCCATCGGGCAGAAATTCACCATCGCCGCGATGTCCTATCTCACCGTGGTCTATTCCGTCCTCTTTGGCCATTTCCGCTTCGGCGAGACGCTAAGCGGGCAGGAAATCGCCGGTATTGCCGTCATCATCGGCGCCGGACTGCTCAGCATCGGCCCGAAAAACGCGGGCGGCACGCGCCCATCCGCATCACAATCATGACGGACGACCGCATCCTGCTGCACACCAGCACCAGCCTGCTGCGCGCCTGCACACGCCTGCTGCCCTTCCACCTGCTGCTGGCCGCCCTCGGCGGCTGGCGCGCGCACGGCCTCTGCGCGGTCATCGCCTGGACGCTCATCACCCTGAGCCTCGCCTGGCTCCATTGGCGCATCGCCTTCGATGCCGCCATCTTCCGCCGCTGGCAGACGGTGCCGGATGGCGACGGTTTCGACCGCGCCCTGCACACCCTGCGACTGCGCCGTCCGCGCCACCCCCCGCCCACCTTGCCGCAACGCTGCCGGGGCGCGGCACGCCTCTGCCGCCAACTGCTGCTGATGACGCTGGTGCAGGCGGCCATCACCGCGGCGCTGCTTAGTCGCCACGCACCGCCCTGACCAGCGGCAACATCGCATAACGCAGGCGCAAACCCCAACTGCTGCTCCAGCCGCTGGTGGCGAGGCGAATCTGGCCGTTTTCGACAATGGCGACGGTTGGCGTGGCGACAATGCCGAAGGCGGCGGCGAGACGACCATCCGGGTCGTTGATGACCGGCAACGACCAGCCGTGTTGTGCCAAATACGCGGCGACCGCCGCCTCGCTGCCCGAATGCAGGGCAACGCTGACCACCGGATAGCCGCGCGCCTGCAAGGCGGCGATTTGCGGCGTGGTATGGCGGCAGATACCGCACCACGTCGCCCAAAAATAGAGGAATACCGGGCGTTCGGTGTGTTGCAGGTCAAGCGGCGTGCCATCGGTGGTGACAAGCGGCAGCGCCTGCAAGCCGCGGCTGTCCGGCCAGCGATAAATATCGACGGCGGTGATGATGACCAGCGCCAGCGCCAGCGTGCCGAGGCCGCGCAACAGGCGGCGCAGCAATGAGGGTTTTTCTTTCATGGATGCTCCTGCGCCAATAGCGCCTGATAATGCTGCAACTTCGCCGCCAGATGCGCCTGATGGTCGGCCAGGCGCGCCAATTCCACCGACAGCCGCTGCTGGTGCGCGCGCAGCAATTCATAACGCGCCGCCAGCGTCGCCTCGCCGCCCGCGCGCAGCCAGGCAAATTCCTTGATTTGCGCGAGCGGCATATTGGTTTCTTTCAGGCGCAGGATGAACGCCAGCCAGGCGGCATCGCGCTCACTGTAAATGCGGTAGCCGTTGCCGTCACGGGCGGGCGCGAGCAGGCCTTCCTTCTCATAAAAACGCAGCGTATCGGCGCTGAGGCCGGTCAGCGTCGCAAATGCCTGAATGTGATACACGGAAAAAACCCTTGCTTTGGAGTGGACTCCAAAGCATATCCTCAAGCCTCCATTCACAACAAGGAGCAAACCATGCTTGACCCGGAACTGCTGCAACGCGGCCTCGCCACCCTGAACACCATCGACGGCGAACAGGGCGAGGCGGTGATGAGCGCGCTGGCCGACATCGCCCCCGAGCTGGGGCAATACATCATCGGCTTCGCCTTTGGCGAGATTTACAACCGCCCGGCGCTCGATCTGCGCCAGCGCGAGCTGATAACACTGGCCGCCCTCGCCGCACAGGGCGGCTGCGAAAAACAATTGCACGTCCACATCCACGCCGCGCAAAACGTCGGCCTCACCCGCGCGGAAATCATCGAAACCTTTATCCACTGCGTGCCGTATCTCGGTTTCCCGAAAGTGCTGAACGCGATATTCGTCGCCAAAGAAATCCTTGCCGAAAAAGACGGATAAACCGCCATCACGCGCGCATAAAAAAACCGGGTTTAATAACCCGGTTTTTTTAACCAATGCGCAATCAGCCTTTGGCTTCTTCCGCATCTTCCTTCTCGTCGCCGCCATTGCTGTTGGCGCTTTCATTCATGCTTTCGATCGCGGCCTTGCAGAAATTGTCCTGCTGGTCGGCGGGAACCGCGGCAACCTGATCTTTCACGATTTTCATCGCCTGCTCGCTGTAGCTGCCGTCTTTCTTCATGTCTTCTTCCATCTTCTTGTAATAATCATCACAAGAACCGGCAAGGGCGGCTGCCGGATAAGCGGCGGCGATGAGCGATGCGATCAGAACTTTTTTCATGGGGTTTCCTTTATTCAAGTTGAAGGGATTAAATGTCGGAAGCGACGGGCAAATACTACCACGGCGCGCGCAGCCGTCACCATACACTTTATTCAGTGTTTTTTTGCGACGGGGCAGGGCAGGGCGGCCGCTATAATTGCCGCGCATTCATTACCCGGAGAACACCATGCAAACCTTTGACCTCATCTGCATTGGCGGCGGTTCCGGCGGCATCGCCACCGCCCGCCGCGCCGCCGAATACGGCGCCAACGTTGCCGTCATCGAAAGCGGCCGCCTCGGCGGGACGTGTGTGAACGTCGGCTGCGTACCGAAAAAACTGTTCTGGTACGCCGCCAACACCGCCGAAGCCCTGCGCGATGCACCGCGCTTCTTCGCTGACGTGCCGGAAAAAATGCCCTTCCGCTGGCAGGCCTTCAAGGAAGCGCGCGACGCCTACATCGCCCGCTTAAACGGCATCTACGAAACCAATCTCGACAAAAGCGGCGTCACCCTCATCCGTGGTTTCGCCCGCTTTGAGAGCGCCGACACCGTGCGCGTCGGCGACGCCCTTTACCGCGGCAAACACATCGTCATCGCCACCGGCGGCCAGCCCGCTGTCCCCGCACACATCGAAGGCGCAGCGCGCGGCAAAACCTCGGACGACTTCTTCGCGCTGGAGCACCAGCCACAGCGCGCCGTCATCGTCGGCGGCGGCTACATCGCCTGCGAAATCGCGGGCGTGCTGCAAGCGCTGGGCACGCCGACCGACATCGTCATCCGTGGCGAACGCCTCTTGCGCGCGCAAGATGCCGACATCGCCGAAACCCTGGCCGACGCGATGACCGCGCAGGGCATCACCATCCACCGGGGCGCACAAGTGGCGCACGTGGACGACGGCGCGGTAACGCTCAACAACGGCACAACCCTCGCCGCCGACTTCCTCCTCTGGGCGATGGGGCGCCGCGCCAACACTGCCAGCCTCAACCTCACCGCCGCCGGGGTGGCGACACGCGACAACGGCGACATCCCGGTCGATGCCTGGCAAAACACCAACGTTCCCGGCATCTACGCCATCGGCGACATCACCGGCGCGGCAGAGCTGACCCCGGTCGCCATCGCCGCCGGCCGCCGCCTCGCCGCCCGCCTGTTCAATCACCAGCCGGAGGCGCACCTGGACTACGACAACATCCCGACGGTGATGTTCACCCACCCGCCGATTGGCGTCATCGGCCTCGACGAAGCCGCCGCGCGCCGCCAGTTTGGTGACGGGGCGGTCAAAGTCTATCGCGCCGGATTCTCGCCGATGGCACGCGCCTTCGCCGCCCACCCGGCCAAAACCCTGATGAAACTGGTCTGCGTCGGCGCGGACGAAAAAATCGTTGGCATCCAGATGATTGGCGACGGCGTTGACGAAATGCTGCAAGGCTTCGCCGTCGCCGTAAAAATGGGCGCGCGCAAGGCGGATTTCGACAACACCGTCGCCATCCACCCGACCAGCAGCGAAGAACTCGTCACCCTGCGCTGAAATACATACACCAACCCCGCTACCCTGTATGTAAAACCATTGTCGTAGGGTGGGGCTTGCCCCACCGCGCTGACACGACTGCGGGAACAAATGCTGAAAAACTGCGCCGTTCTGCCCCCTCCCCCCGTGGGGAAGGGGCGGGGACTCCCATGAAAAAGGCGGATGCCTTTTTCATGGGTACCCCGCCCCTCCCCCACAGGGGGAGGGGCATAACGGTGCAGGTTTCGGCATGGGTTTCCGTATTGCACACAGCGGCGGAAGTTCCGGGAACGGTTGCAGCGGCTGCCGCCGATCAGCTCCCTCCCCTTGTGGGGGGGGAGGGCTGGGGTGGGGTTAATCATTGCCGCCGCCAATGTTGTCTTGGCGGTGGGGCAAGCCCCACCCTACGTTTTTAGGCGAGGTGTTTTTGCAGCGTCGTCCTGACCGCGCCGTTGCCCGCGAGCATTTCGCTCAGGTAGCCTTCGACCTTTTCGCCCAGGCCGACCGTGTAGAGATCCACGCCGAAGATGGCGCTGTCTTGCAAGAGTTCGCGCACGTTGCCGAGGTTGTCGCTGCCGATGTGCACGCCTTGCAGTTTGGCTTGGGCGCTTTCGAGCAGCGGGTCGGGGCTGCATTCAAAGGCCTCGCCGTTGTCATCGACGCCGAGCAGGTAGCGGCACCAGC
>NZ_CALJAH010000284.1 GCF_938028185.1 uncultured Cardiobacterium sp.
TTTCTCGCCACCGTCGCAAAATCGTCGCATCATCCGGATGGTGCGCCGAGGCGCACCCTATGGCGGATTCTGGGCGTAGGGTGTGTCGGCGCAAAGGCTATGGTTGCGAGGGCGCAGGCGATGCGGCGGCGGGTTTTTCTTCTTCCGCACCGGTTTGTGCGCGCCCGTCCGGGCTGGCGTCGTCTTCGTCTTCGAGCATTTGTTGGATGTGGTCGCGGCGTCTGATAGCTTCGTCGAGTGCGCCGCGTTTTTCGCCATGTTCGTCGGTTATATTCCAGGCGGCGGACGGGGCGTCGGCGCGTTCGCGCCAGGCAGCAAGCGGGTTGCCGTCGCGGTCGTAGAGGACTTCGCTGCTTTCGTTGGCGTAACGCCGGTAGAGGTAGAGCAGGTGGCCGTTGTCGTGGTAGTAGCGGATGCCGTCGGCGAGCTCGCCCGCTGCGCGGTAGGGGTCGTCCGGCTCGTCAAGGTGCTCCGGGCGCGGCATTTGTGCGGCGAGGCGGCCATCGAGGTAGATGTTCATCCGGCTTTGTGCTTTGCCGCCGGCGAAGGTCTGCACGCTGGAGATGCTGCCGTCTTTGCGGTACCAGACGACTTTGCTGTCCGCGGTGGTGGTGTCGAAGTCGTGCGGGTCGGCGTCCTTGACGAGGATGAAGGGCGCCGTCTGCGGGCTGTGGCTGTCCTGGTAGTAGTCTTGCGCGACGAGGCGGCCATCGGCGGTTTTGCCCAGCGCCTTGCGGTAGTAGCCGCCGGGGCTGGCGCTGGCGACGGGGGCATTGTTGGCGTCGAAGTACCAGGTTTGGCCGTCGTTCTGCGGGGTGTAGTCGAGGGTGGTGGCGCCCGCCTGTCGTGCATCGAGGATGTTTTCCGGGAGCAGGCCGGGCAGGGCGACGGGTTCGGGCAACGGGTCGGGGGCGTTGTTCGCGGGGAAGAGCTCGGCTTTGACGAGGTCAAGCAGTTCTTTCCCGCGCGCGCGGATGGGGGCGAGCTCTTCGGGCGCGGGGCCGTTGTCGAGGAGGTTGCCGTCTTTGTCCCAACTGCTGACTTCTTTCGGTTTGTCATCGGCGCTGTTATGCACGGCGATGAGCGGGCTGCCGTCTTCGCGGTAGAGGATTTGCGCGCCGTCGTCGTCGCTTTGCAGGATGGCCATCAGTTTGCCGCTGGGGTAGTAGAGGCGCAGGCCGCTGCCGATTTCGCCGAGGTCGCGGTTGTAGGGGTCGTCCGCCGGGTCGTCGTCGCCATCCGCTTTCGGCAGTTGTACGGCGAGGCGGCCATTCTGGTAGAAGTTGTGGCGGCCGCTTTCTTTGCCGTCGCGGTAGTCCTGGATGCTTTGTACGCTGCCGTCTTCGCGGTACCAGACGGTTTTGCTGTCGCTGTTGTTGCTGTCAAAGTCGTGCGGGTCGCTGTTTTTTTTGAGGATGAAGGGCGCGGTTTGCGGTTTGCCGCTGTCCTGGTAGTAGTCCTGGACGACGAGGCGGCCATCGGCGGTTTTGCCTAGCGCCTTGCGGTAGTAACCGCCTGTGGTCGCCTGGTCAACGGGGCTGCCGCCCGCGTTGAAGTACCAGGTCTGTTCGTCGCCGGGGGTGTAGGCGATGTCGGTTTTGGCGGCGCGGGTGGCGTCGAGGATGTCTTCCGGCCAGGTGGCCGTCATGTGTGCCGGAGCTGCCAGCTGGTTGATGGCGACGGCGGGCGGGCTGTCGGGTTCGGCGCGGCGCGGGGCTTCGGGGTTGACCAGCGCGGCAGCGAGGCCAAGGGTGATGAGGATGGCGGGGAGTTGAATCATGGGGTCTCCGTGGGATTGTGGGAGCGGGCATTATAGCGGGGGTTCGCCGGGTAATTGCTGCGGTTCAAATGGTCAACGACGGGGTGTTACGGGCGCGTTGGCGGGCGACGGCTGCGGGCGCGCGCTTTCGTTGTCCTGCAGGTTGCCGCCCAAGGCGAGGTGCAGGGTCAGGCTGCGCGTGAGCTGCTCGTAGCGGTTGTTTTGCAGCGATTCTTCGACGCTGCGGGTCGCGTTTTCTTTTTCCAGCACGTCTTGCAGGCTCGCCGCGCCCGCCTGGTAGCGGATGCGGGTGAGGTTTTCGATGTCTTTGGCCTGGGCGAGGCGGGTTTGCAGGCTGGCGGCTTCGTCGCGGCTTTGCTGGAGGTTGAGGATGGCGTTTTGCGTTTCGCCCAAGGCGCGGTAAAGCGTCTGGCGGTAGCTGGCGAGGCTTTGCTGGTAGCTGGTTTCGGCTTCTTTTTCAGCGAGCGCTTTTTTGTGGGCGTTCAAGAAGGGCAGGGTGATGTTGGCGGTGAGTGCGCCGACGGGGTTGTGCAGCAGTTGCAGCAGGCGGTCGGCGCCGGTGCCAAGGCTCGCGCCGAGGCTGAGGTCGGGGTAGTAGTCGCGTTCGGCGATGGCGATGTTGCCGATGTTTTGTTGCAGGCGGTATTGCGCGGCGCGCAGGTCGGGGCGCTGCGCGAGCAGATGCGCCGGGATGCCGCTGTCGATAGCGGGTACGGTGAGGGCTTTCAGGCTCGGCTCGCCGCTGATGACACGGCTGACGGGCGCGCCGAGCAGGCTGGCGAGGGTGGTTTCAGCCTGTTGCCGCTGGTTTTGCAATTGGTCGCGGCTGGCGTCGAGGCTGGTGCGGTTTTGTTCCGCCTGGCGCAGGTCAAGCTGGCTGGCGCTGCCCGCGCGTTCTTTGGTGCGGGTGAGTTCCAGCGTTTGTGCGGCGTTTTGCCGGTAGGCGGCGTTCAGCGCCAGTTGGTCGTTGAGGTTGGCGATTTGCAGGTAGGCGCTGACGATGTCGCCGATGAGGGAGAGGCGGGTGGCGAGCAGGTCTTCGGCGCTGGCTTCGCTTTCCCATTGGGCATTGCTCTCGGCGAGGCGCAGTTTGCCCCAGAGATCGGTCTGGTAACTGACGCCGAGGCTGGTGCTGTAGTTCTGGCTGGTGCGGCCGCCGTGGCTGAGGTTGCGGTTCACGCCCGCGCCGATGCTGCCGCTGTAGTCGGGGGCGCGGTTGGCTTGGCTGTTTTCGAGTGCGATGCGGCTTTTTTGCCAGGCAAAGCCGGCGGCGGCAAGGTTCTGGTTGTGGGCAAGGCCGCGCGCGACGAGCTGGTCAAGTTCGGCGCTGCTGTAGTCGCGCCACCATTCTGTGTGCTGGTTCACGGCGCGGTCGCTGCTCTCAAACATCCACGCGGCGGGGACGGCGCTTTGCGCGAGCTCCTGTTGCAGGTTGTGCGGGGTGCTGCTGGCGCAGCCTGCAAGCAGGACGGCGAGGAGGAGGGGTTTGGCATTCATGGGTGTTCCTTGTGAAGCATCGGTCGCGCAAGGTTACGCCATGTTGCCCGCGGGCGGTTTTACGGGTTTTTTAGTTAGGGCGGGGCGGGTTACAGGCTGTTTTGCAGGTCGAGCAGGGCGTTGGCTTCTTGTTCTTGTTGGAGCGGGGTGATGACGCTGTCGAGGTCGCCTTCCAGCACTTCGGCGAGGTTGTAGAGGGTGAGGTTGATGCGGTGGTCGGTGACGCGGCTTTGCGGGTAGTTGTAGGTGCGGATGCGTTCGCTCCTGTCGCCGCTGCCGACCAGGCTTTTCCGTTCCGCCGCCTGTTCGCTCTGCGCTTTGCTGCGTTCAATGTCCAAGAGGCGCGCGGCGAGCAGGCGCATGGCTTTGGCGCGGTTTTTGTGTTGTGAGCGCTCTTCCTGGCATTCGACGACGATGCCGCTCGGCAGGTGGGTGATGCGGATGGCGCTGTCGGTTTTGTTGATGTGTTGGCCGCCTGCGCCGGAGGCGCGGTAGGTATCGACTTTGAGGTCGGCGGGGTTGATTTCTACCGGCTGGATGTCGTCGCCGACGGGGAGGATGGCGACGGTGGCGGCGGAGGTGTGGATGCGCCCGCCGGATTCGGTTTCGGGGACGCGCTGTACGCGGTGCGCGCCGGACTCAAACTTGAGGGTGGAATAGACGTTCTGCCCGCTGATTTGGCTGATGATTTCTTTGTAGCCGCCGTGTTCGCCGGGGTTTTCGCTGAGGATTTCGATTTTCCAGTTTTTTTGTTCGGCGTATTTGCCGTACATTCTGAAGAGGTCGCCCGCGAAGAGGGCGGCTTCGTCGCCGCCTGTTCCGGCGCGGATTTCGAGGTAGATGTCGGCGCCGTCCAGCGGGTCTTTGGGTATCATCTGCCGCGCCAGTTGGTGTTCGTTGGCGGCGATTTGTGCTTCGAGTGCCGGGCGTTCGGCGGCGGCGAGTTCGGCCATTTCGGGGTCGCTTTCGAGGTCGGCGAGGTCGGCCAGTTGGTGTTCGAGCGCTTCGGTGGCGTCCAATATGGCGATGACGGGGGCGAGTTGGGCGTGTTCTTGCGCGTAGCGCCGCAGTTGGTCGGGGTTGGCGGCGGTTTCAGGCAGGGCGAGCAGGCCGTTGAGTTCTTCGTGGCGCTCGCGCAGGCTGGCGAGTTTTTCGCGGATGGCGGGGTGCATTTAGTGGGTCTCGGTTTTGAAGGTGTCGGCGATGATGGCGAGCCAGTCTTTGTGGTCGGGCGGGATGGCGTGGATGAGTTCGCTGGGGTTGTGCAGCAGTTTGTTGGTGAGTTTGCGGCTGAGTTGTTCGAGCAGTTGTGCCGGGTCTTCGCCGTGGGCGAGGCGGCGGTAGCTTTCTTGTAGGAGTTGTTCGCGGATGGTGTTGGCGTTTTCCCGCATTTTGCGCACGATTTGTTGTTGGGGTTTGGAGCGCAGCCAGCCGATGAGGTCGTCGCCGTAGAGGTTGATGATGGCTTCTGCCTGCCGTGCCGCGCTTTGTCGCGCCTTGAGGTTGTCGTCGATGATTTGTTCGAGGTCATCGACGCTGTAGAGGAAGGCCTGGTTCAGGGTGTCGATGGCGGGGTCGAAGTTGCGCGGGATGGCGAGGTCGATGAGGACTTGCAGGCTGTTGCGCCGCCGGTTGAGGGATTCTTTGATGTGTTCGCGGCTGATGAGGGTGCGGTCGCTGCGCGCGGCGCCGATGATGATGTCGGCTTCGTGCAGTTGTGCGGGCAGTTGTTCGAGGCTGATGGCGAAGCCGCCGTGTTCTTCGGCCAGCGTTTGTGCGTGGGCAAGGGTGCGGTTGACGATGATGAGGCGCTTGATGTCGTTGTCTTTCAGGTATTTGGCGACGAGGCGTGCGGTGTCGCCTGCGCCGACGATGAGCGCGGTGCGGCGGTTGTGGTCGTCGTAGAAGCGGTGGGTGAGTTTGACCCCGGCGGCGGCGACGGAGACGTTGTTGGCGCCGATTTGGGTGCTGTGGCGGATTTGTTTGGCGACGGCGAAGCTTTGCTGGAAGAGGCGCTCCAGTACGCCGCCGATGGTGCCCGCTTTTTTGCCGAGGTGGTAGGCCTGTTTGAGTTGGCCGAGGATTTGCGGTTCGCCGAGGATGAGCGAGTCCAGCCCGCTGGCGACGCGGTAGATGTGGCGGATGGCGTCGCGGTCGCGGTAGTGGAAGGTGATGGCGGCGAGGGCTTCCGGCGTGGTGTGTTTGGCAGCCGCGAGCCACTGTGCGAGGCGGGCGGGGTCGCCGCCGACGGTGTAGATTTCGCTGCGGTTGCAGGTGGAGAGCAGCGCGATTTCGCCCGCGCCGCTGGCTTCGCGGCAGGCGGCGAGGGCGGTGATGGTTTCGTCGGGGGTGAAGCTGTATTTTTCGCGCTGCGCGGCGTCGGCGGTGTGGTGGTTGAGGCCGTAGGCGGTGATGGTTTTGCCGGGCGGGTCGTGGGGGTTCAACATATGGTCATTAAAAGTTTCATGTAGGTATTTTAAGCTATCGCGCTTTCTCTTTCAGCCGATGGTGTCCAGATTGCCACGTCGTAACCGTTTGTCTTTGGCGTTGTTCTGCGCGCTGCCCATGTTCCTTGGGCAGGGGTTCGCCGTGCCCGCGCAGCGCAAGTCGCAGCCGCAATGGTCGCAGTCGTCGCAGTGGCTGTACGGCGCGATGACGGCGCGGTTTGAGGATCATGCGGGCAAGTTCGGCGCCGCGCTCAATACGATGGCGGATGTGGCGGTGGAGAGCGGCGAGTATGACGCGCTGGAGTATGGTTATGGTCTCGCCTGGGATACGCGCGATTTTGCCCGCGCCGAGAAGATTGCCCGTGTCTGGC
>NZ_CALJAH010000285.1 GCF_938028185.1 uncultured Cardiobacterium sp.
AAACTGCCGCTGGTCTTTCTGCACGGCGCGGGACAATCGATGCGTACCTGGCAAACTACACCGGATGGCCGCGCCGGATTTAACGAAATCTTTTTGCGTAAAGGCTATCCCGTTTATCTGATTGACCAGCCCCGGCGCGGACAATCCGGGCGCAGTACCGTGGATGGCACCATTGCCGCCACGCCGGATGACCAGTTCTGGTTTGCACAATTCCGCATCGGCATTTGGCCGAAATTCTTTGACGGTGTTGCCTTCCCGCAAGACGAAGCATCGCTCAATCAATTTTTCCGCCAGATGACACCCAATACCGCTGCATTTGATGCGGGCATTGTTTCCGACAGCCTCAAGGCATTGTTTGAGCGCACCGGTGACGGTATTTTGATTACCCATTCCCAGGGCGGCATCGTCGGCTGGATGACCGCTATTAAAAGCCCAGCGCATATCAAGGCAATTGTCGCCTATGAGCCGGGCAATTTCCCTTTCCCCGAAGGCGAAGTACCGCCCACCATCGAAAGCAAATTTGGCGATATTCTGCCAGCGAAAGTCAGCAAGGAAGATTTTGCCAAATTGACCCAAATGCCGGTGGTGATTTATTTCGGCGACAATATCAGCGACCAGCCTTCCGACATTCAGGGCGAAGACCAATGGCGCATTCGCCTCGCGCTGGCACGACAATGGGCGGATACCGTCAATAAACATGGCGGCGACGTTACCGTAATTCATTTGCCGCAGGCGGGCATCAAGGGCAATACCCATTTCCCGATGCAGGATTTGAACAATGCGGAAGTCGCTGAACACCTCGCCCAATGGCTGCAGGCAAAAGGATTGGACAAATGATTAAGCCGCTACTTTTATCGCTGGGAATCATTGCCGCCATGCCACAAGTTTTTGCCAAAGATTTGATTGTCTATTTGAGCCGCAGCCATAATACCGAAGCGGTTGCGAAAATGATTGCGGCGGAAACCGGCGGCGACTTGGTCGCTATCGAACTGGAAAAGCCGTATCCCGAAAATTATCGCGCTATCGTTGAGCAAGTACAGCGTGAAAATGAAAGTGGCTATTTGCCACCACTGAAAACACATATTGCCAATTTGGTGCAATATGAGCGCATTTTTGTCGGTTTTCCGACTTGGGGAATGCAATTGCCGCCACCGGTCAAAAGTTTTCTCGCCGCTCATGATTTAAGCGGCAAGAAAATTATGCCGTTCAATACTCATGCTGGTTATGGCATCGGCAGCAGTCTTACCGATATGCAGCGCTATTGTCGCGATTGCCAAATTGGCGACGCGCTTTCGCTTGAGGGCGGGCGCGAACGCGACGGTATTTTGTTCGTCATGCAAGGCGACAAGGCAAAAGAAGCGTTGGAGCAGGTACAGCAATGGCTGGCGAGCGCGCGATAAATCACGGTCGCCAAGGGCTATTTTGGCGAGGCGCGAGGTTTTGACTGGCGCGGTGGTGTTTTTGGTAAAACTTATGCAGTCCGGGCAATGTTTTTGGCAAGGTCATTGCTAGTGGTTAAGTGTCTTTCCTTAAACACGAAACGAGATATGGCTTGTATTATTTTGATTCTGAAGAGTCGTAGCGGTGTGACGCTCGACCTGTTCTTCATCGACACGGCTGCCGCGCCGCTTTATGTTGAGGCGGTGGGCGGCGCGTATTATCAGTTCAGCGACGAGGCGACCGGCTTTGCGCCGCCACGTTTGCAGACGGTGCGTGAGGGCGATGCGCTGCGCGTGTCGTTTGACGATGGCCCCGCGCTGGTCATCGGGCATTATTTCAGCCGCGGCGCGGGGGCGCTGATTGGTTTGCAGGAAGGCGGCGGGATGCGGCGTTATGCCGATGCGCCGTCTGCGATGCCGCCGCCGGGGCGAGGGTGCAAGATGCGCCCGTCGTGCTGATGTCGGCAGGCGACGCCATACGGCAACGCGCTGTCGCGTTCATGAAAAACGCCGCGGAATGCGGCGTTTTTTTGCATGAGCGTTGGTTTAGCTCGGTTTCTGCGCCAGCATGGTGACGAATTTGAGGCGAATCGGGTTGCCGCTCGCGTCGGTGGCGTGCATATTGCCCGGCGCCTCGTTGTAGGTCATGAATTTCCAGCCCGCGTAGTAGTCGCGCAGTTCGTTTTCGCGGAAGGTGAAGGAGAACGGCATCTGGCAGGGGTAGTCGGCGGTGTTCATCGCCGAGACGATGAGGTTGTAGCCGCCGGGGCGGGTGTGCGCCTGGATGTCGGCGAGGATGGCGGGAACGCGCTCCGGGTCGAGGAACATGAAGACGACGGTGGCGACGATGTAGTCGTAGTCTTCCGTGAGGGCGGCGGTGTTGATGTCGTAGGTTTCCGCGCGCACGGCGAGGTTTTCCTGCGCGGCAAGGCGGGCGACGCTCTCCGCCGCGCCGGGGTTGTAGTCGCTGGCGGTGACGTCATGCCCGGTGAGGGCAAGATAGAGCGCGTTGCGCCCCTGACCGCAACCGAGGTCAAGCGCCTTGCCCGGCGGCACGGTGTCGCTCGCGGCGACGACGGCGGAATGGGTGCGGGTCATGCCGTATTTTTTGGCGAAGTAGTCGGCGGGTTCGCAGTGAAATTCGAGCTGCATTTGTGTGTCGTCATCGAGCAGCTCCACGCGGTGCCATTGTTGCGGGTAAATCGTCCACACATCGCTTTCCGGGGTGAGGATGTGTGCGGCGATGGTCGCGCCGTCTTCCGTCAGTTCGTGGAATTTGAGGCGACCGGCGAGCACGCGCAGTTTGCCCCAGGTACCGGCCTGGGTGTTGTGCTGGTGGGTGACGGCGGACGGGATGGTGTCTTTCGTCCACACGGGCATGGTTTTGTAGCAGAGGAGTTGGCTCATGGCGGGTTCCGGTTGGGGGATGAATGGGGCTGTGAAAAACCGCCGGGGTGCGGCGGTTTTTGCGGGAGTGGGCGTTACAACGTCGCCATGTCGATGACGAAGCGGTATTTGACGTCGCTTTTCAGCATCCGCTCGTAGGCGGTGTTGATGTCTGCCATTTTTATCATTTCCACATCGGCGGTGATGTTGTGCGCGCCGCAGAAGTCGAGCAGCTCCTGCGTCTCCGCGATGCCGCCGATGAGGGAACCGGCGACGGCGCGGCGGTTCAGCACCAGCGGCACGGTGGCGAGCGTTTCGGCGGTCGCGCCAATTAGGCCGACGAAGACCAGCGTGCCGTCCAGTTTCAGCGCCGCCAGGTAGGGGTTGATGTCGTGGGTGTAGGGCACGGTGTCGATGATGAGGTCGAACTGGTTGGCGACGGCGGCCATTTGCGCGGCGTCGGTGGAGTTGATGATGTGGCTGGCACCGAGGCGGCGCGCGTCTTCCGCCTTGTGCGGCGAACGGGTAAAGAGCGACACTTCCGCGCCGAGGGCGTGCGCCAGTTTCAGCGCCATATGGCCGAGGCCACCGAGGCCGACCACGGCGACGCGGCTGCCCGCGCCAACGTTCCAGTGACGCAGCGGCGACCAGGTGGTGATACCGGCGCAAAGCAGCGGCGGCACCGCCTTGATGTCGAGGTTTTCCGGCACTTTCAGCACGAAGGCATCGCTGACGGTGATGCTTTGCGCGTAGCCGCCGTAGGTCGGCTGGCCGTCGTGGCGGTCGCGGCTGTTGTAGGTGAAAGTCGCGCCGTTTTCGCAGTATTGTTCGAGATGGTGCTGGCAGGACGCGCATTCGCGGCAGCTATCGACCATGCAGCCGACGGCAACGAGGTCGCCGGGGCGGTATTTGCTGACGGCGCTGCCGACGCTTTTGACGCGGCCAACGATTTCGTGGCCGGGGACGACCGGGTAGAGGGTGCCGCCCCAGTCGTTGCGCGCGGTGTGCAGGTCGCTGTGGCAGACGCCGGTGTAGAGGATGTCGATGACGACGTCATCGGCGCGCGGCGCACGGTATTCAAAGGTAAACGGCGCCAGCGGGCTGGTGGGGGAGGCGGCGGCGTAAGCGCGAACGGTTTGGCTCATGGATGGCTCCTTTGGGGTTGATGGGAGCGGGCATCATACCGCAGGCAACGGGGCATGACGGTACAACGAAACAACGAAAAAGGATGCCCGCAGGCATCCTTTTTCGTGGCTATGGAATGGTGTGGCGCGGTTAGCGCGGTTTGCAGGAGAAGGCGATCGGTTTGCCGTTGTGGTCGAAGGAGAGGACTTCGGCCTTGGCGAGGTTGTTGCCGTCGGTTTTGACGAGGTGCAGCATTCCGGCGTCCGAGCTGAAGATGAGGTTTTTGCCTTCGCTCGCCGCTTCGTCCATCGGCATCCGCACGCTTTTTTTGCCCTGGCGCACGACTGCGGTCGGGCTGGGGGTATCGATGCCGATGTATTCGACGCGCAGGTTTTTGCCGTTCTGGCATTGGTAGTTGCGCGTTTTGCCCTTGCCGTTTTTGCCACTCTTGGCCTGCGCGGCGTCTGCGCTTTCGCTGTCAATGGCTTCTCCGCCGGCTTTCACCGGCAGGCGACGCGGTTGTGGCGCGGCATCATTCGCCGCCTGTTCTTCTGCCGGGGCGGGATTGGCCTTGACCGGCAGGCGGCGCGGCGCGCTGTCTGCGGCGGGCGCGGCTTTAACGGGGACGGCTGCCGCGACGGGCGCCGTCGGGCCGGACTTTTTTACCGGCATCGCCTCGCCTTCTTCGGGGGCAGCAACCGGAACGGGCGCGGGACGTACGCCAACCGGTACGGGGGCGGGCATCGGCTGTACCGGCACGGGTGCGGGGCGCGTAACCGGGACGCCTGCGCCGGCGGGATAGCTGGCCGGGACGGGCAGCGGTTGTGAGGCACCGCCTGCGCCGCCATCAAGGTAGATGGTGACGTTGTAGGGGCGCGCTTTTTTGCTGTGCGCGGCGTTTTTGTGGTTCTGCACGATGCGCACTTCGTAGTTGCCGCTGTAGGGCAGGGTGTGCACCGAGCCGAAGCGCATCCCCATTTCTTCGTTGAACAGCGCAAATTCCATCGCAAAGTTTTTGCTGTTCGGTACCATGCGGATGGTTTGTCCGGCGTTGCCGCTGAAGTGGTAGGCGGCGATGCCGAGGCCGCGAATGGAGCCGGAGATATGCGCCTGACCGTTGCTGAAATTGAGCGGGCGGACGTTGATGCGGCTGCGCGCGGCGGCGGCGTTCGGCGGCATGATGGGCGTGCCGGGCGGGACGACGGTCAGTTGTCCCTGGTTGCGGATGGCGGGGACGGTCTGGTTGCCACCCACGCGATAGGTTTCGTGGTAGGTGGTGCGGGCGGTGGCTTGCGTTGCCGCAATGGCCAATAGCAGGGCTAGGGTTTTTTTCATGGGTTAAACACTCCTGTGCGAATTACAAGATTGCGGTAATGTAACATAGTTGTTCATCTTTTGCCGGGTAAAAATGATGTTTTTGTCATGTTTCGTTTTTTCCGTCGATTTTTCAGCGGTTTGTGTGCCGTGTTTTTCTTAATGTGAGGTTTTTGATGAATGTTGTGGAGGCAAATGCGGCAGCGGTTGGCCGTCTGTTGCAGTTAATCACACCGGCGCCGGACGCGCTGGAGCAGGAAGCGGTGCGGGATGCGGTGCAGGCGGCACGCGACCAGGATTTGCCGCTGATGTGGGCGGTGTATCAACTGGGCCGGGACGAGGCGGTATTTGCGGCGGAGTGGCCGGACGTGTTCTCGCTGGTGGAGCAGTTGCGTATGGTCGCGGCGAACTGGCAGGCGGATGTGTTTTTCGGGGTGCAGGAAGCGGAGGATGAGGCGCTGGTGTTTGAGTGCGACCCGCGCTGGTTGTTGCAGGTGGCGGCGCGCGAGCTCTCCGGCTACGGCCTCGCGCTGTGGCGCTGGCAGGGCGACAATCCCGATTTGTGCCTGGGTTTTGTCTGCCGCGAGGAGGACGGGGACTTGTTGCTGCAATGCGCGACGGCGCTGGAGGCGCGGTTGCTGCGGGTGGAAGACGAGGATTGGGAAGCGGCGTAGCGGCGGACGTCAAACTGACGCTATTAAAGAAAAAGCCGCATAATAACCGTACCTTAACCACCAGGAGACATCATGCAACTGACCACTTCCCTCATCCGCCTCGGCGCGACGCCGCGCGACAAAAACGAGGCCATCCGCCAGGTCGCGGCGTTGCTCGCCGAAAACGGCAAGGTCGCGCCGGAGTACGTCGAAGGGATGTTCGCGCGCGAGGCGCAGGAGAACACCTATCTCGGCAACGGCGTCGCCATTCCGCACGGCACGCCGGAGAGCCGCCACCTCATCAGGGAAACCGCCATCGCCGTGCTGCAAGTGCCGGGCGGCATTGACTGGGAAGACGACGAGGGCGAACTCGCCTACCTCATCGTCGGCATCGCCGCCAGCGACAATGAGCATCTCGCCGTGCTGAAGCGCCTTAGCACCGTCGTCGGCGACGAGGAAGTCGCCGAACGTCTGGCGAAAACTACCGATGCCGAAGACATCCGCAGCGCGCTGTCGGACGTCGCCGGCGGCGAGAGTGCCGCGCCGCAGGCCGCCGCCACGGGCAAGTTCGTCATCGGCATCACTTCCTGCCCGACCGGGGTCGCCCACACCTACATGGCGCAGGAAGCGCTGGAGAAGGGCGCGCAGGTGCTGGGTCATGAAGTCAAAATCGAAACGCAGGGCAGCGTCGGCGCGGATAACGTGCTGACCGCCGAAGACATCGCCCGCGCCGATGTGGTCATCATCGCCGCCGATACCAATGTTGACCCCGCCCGTTTTGCGGGCAAGCGCCTCTACCGTACCGGCACCAAAGCGGCGATTAACGACGCGGTGCAGGTCATCAACACCGCCTTCGCTTCCGCGCCCGTCTTCGGCGATGCCGACGCGGCGGCGAGTGCCAGCGCCAAACCGGAGCGCACCGGCGTTTACAAGCACCTGATGACCGGGGTGTCGCATATGCTGCCGTTCGTGGTCGCGGGCGGGTTGCTGATTGCGCTCGGCTTTGCCATTGGCTCGTTCATGTTCGGCGACCAGGGCATCTACATCTATAAAGAAGAATACGCAGGCACGCTGGGGCAGACGCTGTTCCAGATTGGCAAAGACGCCTTCGCCCTGTTCGTGCCGGTGCTGGGCGCCTACATCGCCTACTCCATCGCCGGCCGCCCCGGCATCGCCCCCGGCATGGTTGGCGCCTACATCGCCGCCAGTACCGGCGCGGGCTTCCTCGGCGCGATTGTCGCCGGGTTTATCGCCGGGTATTTCGTCGCCTGGCTGGCAAAAATCATCAAGCTGCCGCGTGAGCTGGACAGCCTCAAGCCGATGATTATCCTGCCGCTGGTCGGCACCGCCTTTATCGGCTTGTTGATGTATTACTTCATCGCCCACCCGGTCGCCGACGCGCAAAGCGCGCTGGAAACCTGGCTGAAATCGCTGCAAGGCTCCAGCGCGCTGCTGCTCGGCGCATTGCTCGGCGGGATGATGGCGCTTGATATGGGCGGCCCGGTGAACAAGGCGGCGTACCTCTTCTCCAGCGGCCTGATTGCCTCGGACGTCCTCGGCCCGATGGCGGCGACGATGGCCGCCGGGATGACACCGCCGCTCGCCATCTTTTGCGCGACGCTGCTCTTCAAAAACCGCTTTACCGAAGAAGAACGGCAGGCGGGCAAGGCGGCAGGCGTGCTGGGGCTCAGCTTCATCACCGAAGGCGCGATACCGTTCGCGGCAAAAGACCCGCTGCGCGTCATCCCGGCGCTGATGATTGGCTCGGCGGTGACGGGCGCGCTGAGCATGGTCTTCGGCTGCGGCCTGCGCGCGCCGCACGGCGGCATCTTCGTGCTCTTCATCCCGAACGCGGTGGTGCACGTCTGGGCGTATGCGCTGGCGATTATCGTCGGCACCGCGGTCAGTACCGCCTGCCTCGGCGCATTCAAGAAACGGCTGGCGTGAGGCGCGCCGCGTAAAAAAAATCCGCCGGGTTCGCCTGGCGGATTTTTTTTGTGGCAGCAGCTTAAAAGCTGGTGATGCAGGTAATGATGCCGAGGATGACGCCGGGGGCATTGGCGATGGCAATCGGCCAGTCGCGCTCCTCTTTCAGCAAGCCATAGGCGACCCAGAGCGAGCAGTTAATGGCGGCGCACAGCGGCTGGACGGGGGTGCCTTTATGCCCGGCGAGATTCGCCTGAATCTGGAAGATATAGGAAGCATACATACAAATGGCGGCAAAGGTGGCGACGACGGCAAGGATACGGATATGTTTTTCGTGCATGGGATTCTCCAGTTTGTTGCAGATTTCAAAAATCATTCGCCGGGGCGAATGGACGGTTTTATAAAAACCATATCGCTTGTGCGACAGGAATTATTCTATAAGTTATTCGCCGTGGAATAGGGGAATATTGGCGGTTTCGATGCCTGGCATTTCAGGCTGTTTATCGCCGTCTTTGTTCACGGGAGAATGCCATTCTAGCATGGTGCGAGATGGCTGCCCGTAACAGGGTTGCAAAAACACCTGATTTTTCAATAGGTGTTAATGTGGCGTCAATGGGCGTGGTTATGGGGCGGACGGGTGTTTTTTGCGGTTATTTTTGCGATACGTTTTTTGTCGTTTTTGTAGGTGATTTTTTATGTTTTTGAGGGCGGATTTTCTTTGCAGGATATGCGAAAAAAAGCCCGCAAAGGCGGGCTTTTTGTTGAGCGCATAGGGTTATTTGCCATTGAAAAATCTCCCACCCCTACAGGGGGAGGAGCATATCGGCGGGATTTTGTGCATTCGTTTCCGCAGCCGTGTCAGTGTGGTGGGGCAAGCCCCACCCTACGTTTACTTTTGCGCTACCGGCAGATGTTTTAATGCACGATTTTCGGCCTGCCGTTTTCAATTTCGACGGTCTGCCCTTCGTCGTAGGCGGTGAAGATGACGGGGGTGACGAGGCTCGGCACTTTGTCGGCGATGGCGGCGAGATCGACTTTTACCAGCGGCTGTCCGGCGGCGACGCGCTCGCCTTCTTTCACCAGCACTTCAAAGCCTTCGCCGTTCAGTTTGACGGTGTCGATGCCGATGTGGATGAGGATTTCCAGGCCGTTGTCGGTTTCCAATCCTATCGCGTGGCGGGTGGGGAAGATGGTGGCGACGCTGCCGTTTGCCGGGGCGCGGACGATGCCATCGCCGCCCGTCGGGTCAATGGCGAAGCTGGCGCCGAGGGCGTTCGCGGCAAAGGCGGGGTCGGGGATGTCGCTGGCGGCGAGAACGCGGCCTTGCAGCGGCATTTGCCATTCGGCGGGGATGGGGTCGGCGTCTGGTGCGGCGGCTTTGGGCGCAGGCGCGTTTTCAACTGGCGCAGCAGCGGCAGGCGCGAGGCGTTCCGGGTTGTAGCGGCTGCGCGCGAAGATGAGGGTCAGGCTGAAGGTGATGGCAAAGGCGATCGTCATCCCGATGATGTACGGCGTCAGGTATTGCGCGCCGATGGAGATGATGCCGGGGATGCCCGCCGCGCCGAGGGCGACGGCTTTGGTTTTGTAGAGGGTGATGTAGGCGCTGGCGCAGGCGGTGCCGATGAGGGCGGCGTAGAAGGGGTAGCGCAGGCGCAAATTGACGCCGAACATCGCCGGTTCGGTGATGCCAAGCACGGCGGAGATGCCGGAGGCGGAGGCGACGCCTTTGAGTTTGGCGTCGCGGGTGCTGAAGAGCGCGCCGAAGGCGGCCGCGCCTTGCGAGATGTTGTTCATCGCGGCGATGGGGAAGATGAAGGTGCCGCCGGTGTTGGCAAGGTCGGCGATGAGCTGGGTTTCGACCGGGATGAAGCTGTTGTGCATCCCGGTGATGACCACCGGCGCGTAGAGGCCGCCGAGGATGGCGCCGCCGAGAACGCCTGCGGTGTTGTAGAGCCACTGGATGGCGTCGGTGAAGGCGATACCGGCGTCGCGCGTCGCGGGGCCGACGATGGTGAAGGTGAGCAGCGCGGTGATGAAGATGGCGAGCAGTGGCGTCAGCAGTAAATCGACGCTCGCCGGGATGATGCGGCGCAGGCTGCGTTCCAGTTTGGCGAGTATCCAGCTGCAAACGAGGATGGGCAGCACGGTACCCTGGTAGCCGACTTTGGCGATGCTAAAGCCAAGAATATTCCAGTATTGCAGGGTGCCGTCGGCGGTCGCCTGCGCCAAGGCGTAGTTGTTGGTGAGATCAGGATGCACCATGATCATGCCAAGCACCGCGCCGAGGTAGGGGTTGCCGCCGAAGATGCGGGTGGCGGAGAAGGCGATGAGGATGGGGAGGAAGACGAAGGGCGCGTTGGCGAAGGTGTTGATCATTTCCGCCAGCCCCGCCCATTGCGGGTAGGCTTCAATCAGCGTTTTGCCCTTGATGACGAGGTCGTGCGCGGTGAGGACGTTGTTCAAGCCCATCAGCAAACCGCCGGCGACGATGGCGGGGATGATGGGGACGAAGATGTCGGAAAGGGTTTTGACGAAGCGCTGCAACAGGTTGCCTTTCGCCGCGCCGAGGTCTTTCGCCTCCTGCGTGCTGACCTGTTTGACGCCGGTAATATCGAGCAGTTCGGCGGTGACTTTGTTCACCGTCCCCGTGCCGAGGATGATTTGGAATTGCCCGGCGGTGAGGAAATTGCCCTTGGCGAGCGGGATGGCGTCCACCGCAGCCTTGTCGATTTTGGACTCGTCTTTCAGCACCATGCGCAGACGGGTGGCGCAGTGGGTCGCAGCGGCGATGTTGTCGCGGCCACCGACGGCAGCGATGATGGCTTCGGCGGTTTGGCGGTATTCGTTCATTTGGAGAACTCCTGGTTGGGTGGAAATTTGTTTGTTTAAAGCCTGTACAAAATCCGCTTTTACACACCCATTTGAATCCTTGCGCAGTTCTGTCCCCTCCCCTGCAGGGCGAAGCCCGCAGCGGGGGAGGGTTAGGGTGGGGGTGAATGATGCCGCTCATAAATTGCAGTTTTTCTTTCACGTATGCTGCCCCCACCCCAGCCCTCCCCCACGGGGGAGGGAGCATACCGGTGGATATCCGGCA
>NZ_CALJAH010000286.1 GCF_938028185.1 uncultured Cardiobacterium sp.
AAATCTTATCTGTAAAAAACATGGAACATGGAAAAGTAAAGAATGAACTAGAGGATGCAAAGAAAGAAATATTAAATGAAAGTAATAGATTGAGTTTTATGCTAAAACTATATCATATTTTTGCTTGGTTACCTTTTGCTTTAATACTCTTTATATTTTTTAATATTAAAATGTAGGCAAATATATATTAGAAATGTACTTAACGTCTTATACAAAATGCGATGGTGTCCTAAAATGTATGCTGCCTCAAACGCGCCCGTAGTTGATATAGAGAAATTCTATGGCAAATGCCTTAACGTGATAGAGTATCTTCTTGGAAGAACAGTAAGTTTTGCGTAACGCACGGCGTATCCGTTGAAGCAAACGGCTGTTATAGCCATCCACCGAAAGTTTCATACCATGCCGGCTTTCCATACGGCCGCATATCACCTCCTGCGTTGCTCATTGTGTAAAACTTTGAGTGTATCGCTATATCGGCAACATTCGCTGTTATTTGCGACTATAGCGCCTGTCATTCAGCCCATAAAAAACCGCCTTCCGGCGGTTTTTTTACAAGCAGCATTTTCAGAAATACAGACACACCCTTTTGCCGCCGTGGCTCAGCATTTCCACCTCCATGTCATACAAGGCGCTGATGTTTTCGGCGGTGAGGACGCTGTTGGTCGCGCCGCTGTGGCGGATTTGCCCGTGCTGCATGGCGACGACGTGGTCGGCGTAGTGCGCGGCGTGGTTGATGTCGTGCAAGACGACCACGATGGTTTTGCCGTAGTCGTCCACCGCCTGGCGCAGGTTCGCCATCAGGTTGCGCGCGTAGTGCATATCGAGGTTGTTCAGCGGTTCGTCCAGCAAGATGTAGTCGGTGTCCTGGGCGAAGGTCATGGCGACCAGCGCGCGTTGGCGTTGTCCGCCGGAGAGGGCGTCGATGTAGGTGTGGCGCAGTTTGCCGAGGTCGAAGTAGGCGAGCGTGTTTTCGATGATGTCGCGGTCGTGGCTGCGCGGGCGGCCACGGTGGTAGGGGTAGCGGGCGAAGGTGAGCAGTTCTTCGATGGTGAGGCGGCTCATGAAGCGGGTTTGTTGTTGCAATATTGCCAGTTTGCGCGCGATGTGGTGGCTGTCGCTGGTGGCGATGTCGAGGGTGTCCACCTGGATTTGGCCGCGCTGGATGGGGGTGAGGCGGGCGATATGCGCCAGCAGGGTGCTTTTGCCCGCGCCGTTCGGGCCGATGAGGGCAATGATGCGGCCGGGTGCGAGTTCGAGGTTGATGTGTTGCAGGATGGCTTTGCTGCCGATGTGGTGGTGCAGGTCGTGGACGGTAATCATGGCTGTTTGCGGGCAAGGAGCAGGTAGAGGAAGACGCTGCCACCGATGCATTCGATGAGGATGCTCAGGGTGGCGGCGAAATGGAAGACGCGCTCAAACAGTGTCTGGCCGATGATAAGGATGGCGCAGGCGAGCAGGCAGGCGGCGGGTAACTGGATGGCATGGTAGGGCACGGAGAACAGGCGGCAGGCAAGCGCGCTGGCGAGCAGTCCGAAGAACAGTGTCGGCCCGACCAGCGCGGTAGATACGGCGACCAGCAGCGCGACGGTGAGCATCAGCGTCAGTTGTTCGCGCGGGTAGTGGATGCCGAGGTTAATCGCCTGTTCGCGGCCCAGCGCCAAAATATCCAGCACATGACGTTTGTGCCAGAGCCAGGCGAGGCAGGCGCCGATGATGAGCGCGGCTGGGAGGATGAGGTCGGCGCGGGCGCTGTCGAAGCGGGCGTAGGCGATGGCCTGGAAGCGGGTGTAGTCGGTCGGGTCAATCATCCGTGCCATCAGGTCGGTGAGCTTGTTGCAGAGGACGCCGAAGATGATGCCGATGAGCAGCAGGCGGTAGATGTCGCGCGCGAGCAGCGGCAGAAAGGTGGCGAACAGCACGGCGGCGGTGGCGGTCATCAGGGCGGTGTCGATGTAAAACTGCCACTGCGGCGGTTGTGCCAGTTGCGCGGCGCTGCCGAGGAAATAAATCACCACCATTTTTGAGAGCAGATAGAGCGCGTCAAGGCCGATGATGGACGGGGTGAGGATGCGGTTCGCGGTCAGCGTCTGGAAGACGACGGTGGCGCTGGCAATGGCGCTGCCGACGAGCAGCATCGCCAGCAATTTCTTGCCGCGCAGGAGGAGGACGAAGCCCCAGTCGCCCTGGACGGCGGTGGTGAGATAAAGGACGATGCCGACGGCGACAAGGGGGCGAGGAAGACAAGGCAGTTAATCGGCATGGCGCACCGGTTTGAGCAACAGATAAAAGAACAGCGCCGCACCGATGATGCCGAAGACGGTACTGACCGGCACCTCATACGGATAGCGCACCCAGCGGGCGATAACATCGGCGACGAGCAACAGCAACGCGCCGAGCCAGGCGACCCACGGCAGGCTGCGGCGCAGATTGTCGCCGCTGAAACGGCGGACAATGTTCGGCATGACGAGGCCGAGAAAAGCGATGCTGCCGACGGTAATCGCCACCAGCGCCGTCATCAGCGACACCGCCGCCATCGCCAGCAGCACCAGTTGGCGATAAGGCAGGCCGAGCGACTTGCTCATCTGCTCGCCCATGCCGATGATGGTGAGGCGGTCGGCGAACCAATAGACGAGGCAGGCAATCGCGCCGCCGAGCCAAAGCAGCTCATAGCGACCACGCAGCACCCCGGAAAAATCGCCGGACACCCAGGTGGTGAGCAATTGCAGCGCGTCATACTGATAGGCAAAGAAAAAAGCGGCGGAGCCGATGATGCTGCCGTAAATCAGCCCGACCAGCGGCAACAGCAGCGGGTCTTGCGGCGGAATGCGGCGGGCAATGGCGAGAAAACCGAGGATGGACGCGAACGCACAGCCTGCGGCAACCGCCATATTGGCGAGCAGCGGCCAGTGCGGCACCAGCAGGGTCGTCGTCACAATACCGAGCATCGCGCCCTGCGCCGTGCCGGCGGTATTCGGCTCAACAAAACGGTTATGCACCGCAAGCTGCATCACCAGCCCGGCGACAGAAAGACTGGCGCCGACGAGGACGATGGCGAAAGTACGCGGCACGCGGCTGACCCAAATGAGGTGCCAGTCGGGATGCGACCAGTCCATCACCTTGGCACCGAGGGCGGTGCTGACCGCCATCGCGACGAGCAGGGCGAGGATGGCGAGGAAAAAACGGAAATGACGGGGCATGGCGGATGAAGGTCTCTCTAAATGCGAGACGTTATTATTGCAGAAACAGCGGGGCGCGTCGTTTGGGCGTAGCGCCCTGTTTACATACACCTTGAGCGCGTAGGGGCGGTTAGGGCGAAGCCCGACAAGCATTTGCTCGCGCAGCGAGAGACCGCTCGCCATCATCAACACGGGGTTACGCGCGTTCCCCGCTAACCGCTCCTACGCGGGC
>NZ_CALJAH010000287.1 GCF_938028185.1 uncultured Cardiobacterium sp.
TTTTGTACGGCGAGGCGACGCAACACCGTATGAGGCTTTCGGTGGATGGCTATAAATGCCCGACCTGCACGAATGTCCCTGCCTGCACCGCTAACTATTTCCCGCGCAACTGACCCTCTATAAAAGCCTCAATCACCGCTTCCGCTTCCGCCTCGCTGTAATAATGGCGCGGATACAGGCGGCCTGTCGCGGGCAGCGCGCGCTGTTGCGCCCACACGTCCGCACGCACCACCACGCTCAGCTTCGGCGGATGCGGCAGCTTCGTTGCCAGCATCGCCTCGACCTCGCTCAGGAGAAAGCGCAACTGGTAGCCGTCGCTGCCATTGCCCACCCACAACTGCCAGCGCAACCCCTCCAGTTTGCCAAGCAGCACCCGGCTGCGCCACGCGGCGGGCAGGCAGGCATAAAGCAGATTTTGATAATCGCGCCACTGCGATTGCGCCACGTCAGCGTCAAGCTGGCGCAACAGCGGGCGCAAATAATTCCGGGCGGGGGCAAGGGCTTTTTTCATCGGATTTCCTTGAGAAAAACAGGAGTGGACGCATATCCACCGACAACGCCGCAATCATAACAAAGTGGGGCAATTCCTGCGCCGCACCACGGCAATTGCGGTATCATGCGCGGCTTTCCATGCCGCAACCCCAACAAAAGGAAGAACATTTATGTGGAATAGTCTCGCCGCAAAACTCTTCGGCTCCCGCAACGACCGGCTGATCAAGCAATACCGCAAAACCGTCGCCAAAATCAACGCACTCGAACCGCAAATCCAGGCGCTGGACGACAACGCCCTCAAGGCGAAAACCGGCGAATTTCGCGAACGCCTCGAAAAAGGCGAAACCCTGAACCAAATCCTGCCCGAAGCCTTTGCCGTGGTGCGCGAAGCGAGCAACCGCGTCCTCGGCCTGCGCCACTACGACGTCCAGCTCATCGGCGGCATGGTGCTGCACGACGGCAAAATCGCCGAAATGCGCACCGGTGAAGGCAAAACGCTGGTCGCCACCCTCGCCGTGTACCTCAATGCCCTGCCCGGCAAAGGCGTGCACGTCGTCACCGTCAACGACTACCTCGCCCGCCGCGACGGCGAAGAGCTGGGCGAACTCTACGGCTTCCTCGGCCTCACCACCGGCATCATCATCTCCGGGATGCCGCAGGACGAGAAACAGGCGGCGTACCGCAGCGACATCACCTACGGCACCAACAACGAATTTGGCTTTGACTACCTGCGCAGCAACATGGCGCTCGCCCCCGAAGACCGCCTGCAACGCGAACTCAACTACGCCATCGTGGACGAAGTGGACTCCATCCTCATCGACGAAGCGCGCACCCCGCTCATCATCTCCGGCGCCTCCGATATCGACAACGGCCTCTACGAAAAACTGAACAGCATCGTCCCCGAACTCGTCCCGCAAAAAGAAAAAGACGGCCCCGGCGACTTCAGCATCGACGAAAAAACCAAACAAGTCGGCCTCACCGAAAGCGGCCACGAACACCTCGAAGCGCTCTTGCACCAGCACGGCCTGCTCGCCGAGGACGAAAGTCTCTACGACCCAAAAAACCTCGGCATCTTCCACCACCTGAACGCCTGCCTGCGCGCGCACCACCTCTACCACAAAGACGTCGATTACATCGTACGCAACAACGAAGTCGTCATCGTCGACGAATTCACCGGACGCACCATGGACGGCCGCCGCTGGTCAGACGGCCTGCACCAGGCCATCGAAATCAAAGAAGGCGTGCCGATCAAACAAGAAACCCAAACACTGGCCTCCATTACCTACCAAAACTTCTTCCGCCTCTACGACAAACTGGCGGGCATGACCGGTACCGCCGACACCGAAGCCTTTGAATTCCAGGACATCTACGGCCTCGAAACCGTCGTCATCCCCACCAACCGCCCGGTACAGCGCAAAGACCACACCGACCTCATCTACCTCAACCAAAAAGGCAAATACGACGCCATCGCCGCCGACGTGCGCGAATGCAAAGAACGCGGCCAGCCGGTACTGCTCGGCACCGCCTCCATCGAAACCTCCGAACTCGTCTCGCGCCTATTGACCGACCTCGGCATCGAACACAACGTGTTGAACGCCAAACAACACGCGCGCGAAGCCGAAATCATCGCGCAAGCCGGCCGCCCCGGCCAGGTGACGATAGCCACCAACATGGCAGGGCGCGGTACCGACATCGTCCTCGGCGGCTCACTGCGCAGCGAACTGAACGCGCTCGGCAAAGACGCGACAGAAGAAGCCAAACAGGCCGTGCGCGACGACTGGCAACAACGCCACGAAGCCGTTATCGCCGCCGGTGGCCTGCACGTCATCGGCGCCGAACGACACGAATCACGCCGCATCGACAACCAGCTGCGCGGCCGCTCCGGCCGCCAGGGCGACCCCGGCTCCAGCCGCTTCTACGTCGCCCTCGACGACAACCTCGTCCGCATCTTCGCCGGCGAGCGCATGGCGAGCATGATGCAGCGCCTCGGCATGAGCGAAGACGAAGCCATCGAATCGCGCATGGTCTCCAAACAAATCGAAGGCGCGCAGCGCAAAGTAGAAGCGCACAACTTCGACGCGCGCAAAAACCTGCTCGAATACGACAACGTCGCCAACGAACAGCGCAAAGTCATCTACACCCAGCGTTCCAACATCATGGACGCCGACAACATCGCCGAACTCATCGCCGGAATGCGCCACACCGTCATGGAAAACCTCGCCAGCCGCTACATCAGCGACGACCAGGTACGACAAAACTGGGACATCCCCGGCCTCGAAGCGGCGCTGCGCAACGAATTTGGCCTGGCGGTGGACATCCAGAACCACTGGCTGCAAGCCAACCCCAACATGAGCGCCAAACAAATCACCGACGGCCTGGTCGAAACCCTCGAACACATCCAGCAAGAAAAAGAAGCGCAGGTCGGAGCCGACATCATGCGCCGCGTCGAAAAATACATTGCACTGCAAACCATCGATACCCAATGGAAACAACACCTGGCGACGATGGACATGCTGCGCCAGGCCATCTGGCTGCGCTCGCGCGCCCAAAAAGACCCGAAGCGCGAATACCAGCGCGAAGCCTTTGAACTGTTCAAAGACCTGCTCGACCACATCCAGTTTGAAATCGTGCGCGTCATGGCACACATCCAGTTCCAGGCACAAAACGCGGCAGACGAAGCCGAGGCCATGCAACAACAGGCACAACGCCAGCACGACGCCGAACTCGCCCACGCCCGCTACCAGGGCAGCGCCAACAGCAGCGAAGAAAGCAGCCTGCGCGAACCGACCGCCGAAGAACTCGCCAAAACCGGACGCAACGACCCCTGCCCCTGCGGCTCCGGCAAACGCCTGAAGGACTGCCACGGCAAACTGGCATAACGAACCATAAGCCCTCTCCCCTGTGGGGGATGGGCGAGCTGGAGCGGCAAACGACTCGCACCGCACCAGAAACCACTTACATACACCATGAGCGCTCAGGTGTATGTAAAACCCCAAAACACCCTCCCGTTGCAGG
>NZ_CALJAH010000288.1 GCF_938028185.1 uncultured Cardiobacterium sp.
GCCCAAGTCAGCCCGAAGCGTTGCAGGTATTTGCGCAGGCGGTCGCTGTCGTTGGTTCTGGCGAGCTGTTCGCGCGAGACGTTGTAAAGCGCGCGCCCGGCGGCGGCGAGGCTTTTGTGCTGGCGGCAGATGTTAATCACCGCCTCCAGTTGCAGGCGCTCAAACAGGTCAAGCGCGTCGGCGTCTATGGCGGCGGGCAGCGCGCTCGCGGCGGGGCGTTCCTCCTGCCACAGGTATTGCAGGCGGGCGATTTCCGCGTCCACCAGTTCGCGGGTAATGCGCCCCTGCGGTGCCAGCGTGGCGAGGCGCATGATGCTCGCTGCCAAATCGCGGAAATTGCCGCGCCACGCCGCCTGCGGCGAGAGGGCGTAGGCGAGGTAGGCGGCGTGCGCTTCCTTGTTGAAGCGGGTGGTGCGCCCTAGCTCCTGCGAGACGAGGGCGAGCTGGTGCGCGATGTTCGGCTCGATGTCCTCGCGCCGCTCTGCCAACGCGGGCAGTGGGTAGTTCCAGATGTTGATGCGCGCGTAGAGGTCTTCGCGGAAGCGGCCTTCGCGCACGTCCGCACGCAGGTCGCGATTCGTCCCGGCGATGAGCTGGAAATGGCTTTCGCTTTCCTGGTCGCTGCCGACCGGGTAGAAGCGTTTTTCTTCCAGCGCTTTCAGCAGCATCGCCTGTTCGTCCAGCCCCAGCTCACCGATTTCGTCAAGGAACAACACGCCGCCGTCGGCACTTTTCAGGTAGCCATCGCGTTTTTCCACCGCGCCGGTGTACGCGCCTTTTTTGTGGCCGAACAAGGCAGAGGCCGCGCCGTCGCCACGCAGGGTGGCGCAGTTAACATCAACAAACGTGCCGCGCACTTGGTGCCGCGCCTTTTTCAGTTCAAAAATCCGCCGCGCCAGCATCGATTTGCCCGCGCCGGTCGGGCCGGTGAGGAGGATGGGCGAGGGCGAGTTGAGCGCGACCTGCTCAATTTCGGCAATCATGCGGTTGAACGCCGGGTTGCGGGTGGCGATGCCGCTTTTCAGATAGCGCACGGCGTCGTCGCGCACGGCGGCAAGGCGGGCGGCAAGCGCGTCGTAGCGGGCGAGGTCAAGGTCAATCAGTTCGTAGGTGCCGACGTCGCCGCGCGCCATTTGCCGTTTCTGGTTTTTCGGCGGCGCGGTTTGCAGCAAGAGTCCGGGAATCTGCCGCGATTCGACGAGGAGAAAGAGGCAGATTTGCGCGACGTGGGTGCCGGTGGTGATATGCACCCAGTATTCTTCTTTTTCGGTATCAAAGGGATAGTCCGCTGCCCAGTCGTGCAGGCGGGTATAGACTTCGCTGAAATCCCAAGGGTTGGTGAGCTCCATCTGCACCAGATTGACGGCGGTGTGCGGCGCGCGGTCGCGGATGTCGGCGCGGACGAGGTCGGCCAGCGGGCGGTATTTGTCGGCGTAGAAGAGTTCGATGCGGTCGAGGATGAGGTCATTGCGCTGGTTCATGGCGACGTTCGGCCGCCATTTCTGCCAGCGGCCTTCACCGCCGCCAGCATCCAGCTGGGTGCCGAGGAAACTGATAACGACACGGGTTTTTTGAGTCATGGTTGTGGGTGGATAGGGATGGATTTTGTTCAGAGATATTTACTCGCCTCCCGGATACTCAGCGCCGCCATTTTTTCGCGGCGGCTTTCTATATATTCCCGTACCCATTCGGGATTGGTTTTGCTGTAATCGCGCAATGCCCAGCCGATAGCCTTGTTAATAAAAAATTCGCTTTGTCCGAGATTGTTATCGAGGATTTGGGCGAGCAGGGCGGTATCGGTTTTTTCTTTGCGCAGTAATTGGTGGTCAATGGCAACGCGGCGCAGCCAAAAATTTTCATCCACGCTCCATTTGAGAATGACCGCATTGATTTCGGGATAACGCAGGGCAATGCCACCGACAATGCGGTCGAGAAAGTCGATAGTGTCCCACCACGATTTCGTCGTGATGAGGCGGTGCAGGCGTGGCAAGTCAGCCGGGGTGAGTTGCCTTTGCGCGGCGCGCAGCAGTTCCAGCGCGGCATACTGGTATTCGCGCGCTTCCGCCTGCCAGCAGGCATCAATCGTCTGCCAATCCACGCCTTCGCGCGCGGCGGCCTTGAGATGTGGCTTAAGCGTCGCTTTAAGCTGCGGTTTGGGGATACCGAGGAAAGGAAAGCGGTTTTTCATGTACGCCTGCATTTGCGCGGCACGCAACGGGTTGGCGAGCGGCGTGAGCAGGCGGACGAAATCGTCATATTTCATCAAATTTCTCCGTAAGATAGCTATGCAACGGCTCAGGGCAGACGCAGTAAATCGCGTTAAAGCCTTCGGCGAGGTTCGGCGGTTCGAGCTATTTGTGGGTGGCGATAGAAGAGGACGAGTTGCATGGCACTATGTTATAGCTATTTTTCTATTTCATAGGATTATTTTCTATATTTTTCGCGTTTTAGGGTAGGGTAGGGCGGCGAGCGAGGACGGTTGGCATGGTTTTTTCTCCTTTGTTTTTAGCGTGTTGTGAAAGTATTTTTGCGCGCCAGCGGCGCTGGCACGTTTCGGGCAATAGGGTTAGTGCAAGTTGCTTGCAGCTTGTAGCGGATAACCGCAACGCCAAATGCGCAGGAAATTACAGGGTCGCGGGTTCGAGTCCCGCCCTGCCGGTTCGCCGGCAGGTAACTCAGCCGGGTAGAGTATGTAAACATTTCCTGCACCCTTGTTGGCGTCTGCGCCGCTGGTGGGCAAATGCCGGAGGAACGCAGCGGGCCCCGTTTGTGTTCCATGCAACAGCCCGCAGAAGAAATCCCTTTCTTCTGCGGAAAAATGAAATTGCTTGCATGGAATACAAACGGGAAGTGAGTCCCGCCCCTGCCACTCGACGGCAGGGTAGCTCAGCGGTAGAGCACGAAAACGTTTCTCCAACCCTGGTTGCCCGCACCCCGGCAAATGCGGAAGGAATTACATGGGGGTCGTAAATGCAGGTTCGAGTCCTGCTCCTGCCTTGCAGGATAGTCTAACGGGCAAGACGTCGGCTGTTTTATTTCTTCAAATCCTCGTTGTCGGGCTTTTGAATTTCTGGAGCGGTGGTTTTTGCCGCCGCGCCGCAACCGTTTACGAATGAATGCGGGCAGGATTACATCAACTAACCGATAACTGTATAAATCATATGGCTCGGTCTGTCTTGCCCTTGCTTGTCATTCGTTTTGGGCGAATGCCGACAGGATTACATTGGAATTTCATTCGACGTGCTAATAACACGACTTAAAAATCCTGTCTTCATTAGTCGCCCGCTTGACAAAGTGATTTATCGCCGCGTCGCAACCGTTTACGAACGAATGCTGGTAGGATTACATAGAAGTCAACTTCATCGTGCTTCGGGCACGGGGTTTTAATCTTGCCAATCACTCGTCGTTTGTTTGGGCGAATGCCGACAGGATTACATTGGTTATCGCAGGTTCGAGTCCTGCCCGCAGCTTGCTGCGGAAATCTTGTCCCTGTTGTCGCCCGCCTGGCGAATGCCGGCAGGACTACAACTTCCCACGTTATTTGTCTTGCCATTACTGGTCGCCACTTTTATTACCAGGAGAATAAATCATGGCCAATTTCCATATCTTTTCATCCAAAAAAACCGATACCCGTAACGAAGCCGGTGGCCGCGCCTATACGCTTTCTCCGAAACAGCAACTGGCGCAACTCGCCGCGACCGGCTGCTTTAACGATACTTTCTATGCGTCCGCCGAAACCCAACTGGAACAAATATTAAATGTCGCGCAAAAAATAGAACCGCTTTTTATCGCAAAAACAGCAATCTACGCCCGCGAATGCGGCTATATGAAAGACATGCCCGCATTATTGTTGGCAATGCTGGCCGAACGCGACGTTGCCCTCTGCGCACAAATATTCGACCGCGTGATTGATGGCGGCAAAATGCTGCGCAATTTTGCGCAAATGGTGCGCAGTGGTGTCACCGGGCGCAAATCATTCGGTACGCGCCCGAAAAAATTGATTCAACAATGGCTGCTTTCCGCCAATGAAAAACAATTATTGCAGGCGGCGATTGGCAATAATCCTTCACTCGCCGATGTGGTGAAAATGGTGCATCCGAAGCCGCGCGAAGCCTGGCGCGCCGCCTGGTTCGCCTGGCTGATTGGCAAACCCTACGAACGCGCCGCACTGCCGCCGCTGACCCGCGCCTTTGAAGACTACAAAGCCCAGCGCAGCGGCAAATTGCCGGACGTGCCGTTCCAACTGCTGACCGCGCTGGAGCTGGACACCGCCGCCTGGGCGCAAATCGCGCACAATGGCTCATGGCAGCAGGTACGGCAAAGCCTCAACACCTTCGCCCGCCACGGCGTTTTCAACAACGAGCGCATCGTGCGCCAAGTCGCCGCCAAGCTCACCGACGCGGCCGCGATTGCCAAGGCGCGCGTCATGCCCTACCAGTTGCTGACCGCCTACCAGGCGACCGGCGGGGATATGCCGCTTGCCATCCGCGAAGCGCTGCAAGATGCGATGGAAATCGCGGTACAGAACGTGCCGCGCCTTGCTGGCAACGTCATCGTCTGCCCGGACGTCTCCGGCTCGATGATGAGCCCGGTAACGGGCTACCGCCCCGGTGCGACCAGCACGACCCGCTGCGTCAATGTTGCCGCGCTGGTTTCCGCCGCCATGCTGCGCCACAACCCGCAGGCGCGCGTGCTGCCGTTTGACACCCGCGTTGCCAAAATCCAGCTCAACCCGCGCGACAGCATCATGACCAACGCGGAAAAACTGGCGCAACTCTGCGGTGGCGGCACCGCGTGCAGCGCGCCGCTGGCGTGGCTGAACCGCGAAAAAGCGTCGGTCGATGTGCTGCTGATGATTTCCGACAACGAATCGTGGGCGGAATTGGCACGCGGCAAAAAAAGCAGCGATATGCTCGCCGAATGGGACAAAATTAAGGAACGCAATCCGCAGGCAAAACTGGTCTGCCTCGACATCCAGCCCTATGCCACCGTACAGGCACGCAACCGGCATGACATATTGAATATTGGCGGCTTCTCCGATCAAGTATTTCATTTGCTCGGCACCTTCGCCGCACAAAATAACAGCGCGGATTTCTGGGTGGAAATGATCGAAAAAATCCAGATAGCGGAAAAAGCGGCTTGATGCCCAAATGGTAGGGGCGGTTAGGCGAAGCCGTAACCGCCC
>NZ_CALJAH010000289.1 GCF_938028185.1 uncultured Cardiobacterium sp.
GCCCGGCGCTGTGGCAGAGCCGCGACGAGACCCGCGCCGCCTACGCCCGCCTCTTGCCGCACGTCCACCTGACGCTGATGACCGACGACGATGAACGTGCGCTGTGGGACGACGCCGACGTAGAGGCGACCATCGCCCGCCTGCAAGCGGCAGGCGTGGACAAAATTGTCGTCAAACGCGGCGCCGACGGTGCGCTGTACGCGGCGGGCGACGAACGCATTGCGGTCAAGGGCGAAACCGTCGCGCGCGTGGTGGACACCACCTCGGCAGGCGATGCCTTCAACGCCGGCTACCTCGCCCGCTATCTGCAAGGTGCGGATGCGGCAGAATGCTGCCGCGCGGGCAACCGCCTCGCCGCCACCGTCATCCAGCACAAAGGCGCGATTATCCCGGCGGAATACTGCCGCCTGGAAGGGTAGGGTGGGGCTTGCCCCACCGCATCACCCCAAAACATTAAACCCATCCGGCCATTCATCGCCGCAACCCAACCTACGGAGCATCCATGAATATCGAAACCCTCACCCCCCGCCTGCAAGCGCTGAAAATCGTCCCGGTCATCGCCCTTGAGCGCGCCGAAGACGCGGTGCCGCTCGGCGCAGCGCTGTTGCAAAGCGGCATTCCTGCCGCCGAAATCACCTTCCGCTCGGCCGCCGCCATTGACGCCATCCGCCGCCTGCGCGACACCTTGCCGGACATCCTCATCGGCGCGGGCACCGTGCTGAACGCCGCCCAAGCCAAAGCCGCCCAACAAGCGGGCGCAGACTTCATCGTCAGCCCCGGCTTCAACCCGAACACGGTCAAGGCCTGTCAGGACATGGGCATCGCCATCACCCCCGGCATCAACAACCCGATGGCGATTGAAGCGGCGCTGGAGCTGGGCATCCACACCGTCAAATTCTTCCCGGCGGAAGCCAGCGGCGGCATCCCGATGCTGAAAGCGCTGCTCGCGCCGTATGCGATGCTGCAAGTGATGCCGACCGGCGGCATCGGCGTGAAAAACATCCGCGATTATCTCGCGCTGCCGAACGTCATCGCCTGCGGCGGCTCGTGGATGGTGGAAAAATCACTGCTCGCCGCGCAAAACTGGGACGAGGTCGCCCGCCTCTCGCGTGAGGCGGTGGCACTGGTGCAGGCGGCGTAAGGCATCCGTTTGCCGTGCTGTGGTCGCCCGCCGTGTGGGGTGGCGATAAAATGCCCATATCACCCCCACAACCGGAGAGCCCGCCATGAAAAAAAACCTGCTCCTTCTCGCCCTGGGTGCGACCGCCCTGGCGCACGCCACCAACGAAGACGCGGCACAAACCGCGCAAACCTTCGCGCAGGCACTGATTGACGGCGACAGCGCCGCAGCCGCCGCGCTGCTTGCCATCCCGCCCGGCACCGCCGACAGCGCCCGTTACCGCAGCGCCATGCAACAATGCCTCGCGCAAATCCTCACCGCACAGCCGCTGCCCGCCCGCCGCATCATCGCGCACGACGTGCAGCACGACGGCAACGATTACACCGTCACCCTGCACGTCGAAACGCCGCAGGGGCGGGATCGCATGGGCATCCCGCTCAGCCACGGCGCGGACGGCTGGCGCGTCGCCCTGGGTGGCAGCGACCTCGGCTGCAACCTCGACGCCAGCGGCTTCCCCGACCCGGCAAGCGCCGCCACCGCCTATCTCCAGACGCTCAACGGCTACGACTACGGCACGCCGCGCATCGAAGCCGTGCATTACCGCGACGATAAAAGCGCCGCCGAAGTCATCCTCAGCGGCAAGGGACACGCCGTTGTCCCCAACCCGGTAGAAGAACCCTACCGCATCGCACTCCAGACCTGGCGGCGCGGCGAACAGTGGATTGTGGACGAAAGCTGCTCCGGCCATTGCGTCCGCCCGCTGCCGCTGGCAGGGCGATAACGCTTGGCGGCGGTAACGGAAAATCTCCTTCTCCCGCTACGGCGGAGGGGATAATGAGACGATAAAGTATTTGGTAGCGACACGTTTTGCGCGAGCGTATCAGCGCGTGGGCTGAATGCTGAAGCTATCCGGTTGTTGGCTGAGGCGTAGCGCAATCCGTAATTTGCCGCCATCCCGCCCCAAAAAAACCGCCATCGCTGGCGGTTTTTTTGTGGTGCTACTGCGCGGGCGGGATGTTGATAGGCAGGCTTTGAAAGAGGTAGCCGTCAAATTCGGGCGCGTCCACGTCGGATAGCATCAGCAGGGTTCCGCGCACGTTTTCCAGGTGTTGCCACATCGCATGGCGCGCGGCGACCGGGTCTTTGCGTTTCAAGGCGTTCAAGATAACGCGGTGGTCTTCCAGCCAGCGCTGCCAGTAGGTGGTGTGGGTGATGTGGCGGTGCAGTTGTTCCCACATCGGGCTGGCGCGGCGCTGGAGCCAGAGGCGGTTGACGCTCTCGGCGAGGACGCTGTTTTGCGTCGCCTGGGCGACGCGCAGGTGGAATTGTTCGTCGCTGCTGTAGTCGGTGATGCCGTCGCGTACTTCCTGTTCCTGGATTTGCAGGATGCGTTGCAGCGCTTCGATGTCGGCTTTGGTGACAGTGAGCGCGGCGACTTCGGCAATGCTGCTTTCCAGCACTTGCCGCGCCTGCATCAGCTCAAACGGGCCGATGTCGCTGTCGTCGGTTTTTGCCGCGCCATCGTCGGGCAGGCGGACGATATAGACGCCCGACCCCTGCCGCACTTCGACCAGTCCCTGGATTTCCAGCATGATCAGCGCTTCGCGCAACAGCGCGCGGCTGACGTCAAGCTGTTCGGCGAGTTGGCGTTCGGCGGGCATTTTATCGCCGACGGCGAAGCCGCCACGCCGGATGATTTGCCGCAGTTCGGCGGCGACTTCGGGATAGCGGCGGCTGGTAACGATTTGGCTCATGGTGGTGTGGGATGTGAAATTTGGCGTGCAGGTTATGCCGTATGAAGGGCGAGGGCAAGGGGGCAGGGCAGGGGCAAGCCACGGAAAACCCGCCCGCGCGGGCTGCGGGGGCGGGTTGGGATTTTGTGTGAGTTATTCGTTGTGGGTCGGTTGGGTGATTTACATACACTTGAGCGCTCATGGTGTATGTGGCGAATTTACAATTCAAGTGCAACAGCTACAAAAAAAGGCATCCA
>NZ_CALJAH010000290.1 GCF_938028185.1 uncultured Cardiobacterium sp.
TTGCCGTCCGCCTTGCCGTAGCTTTTGCCCGGCGCGCCCCGGAATTTTTTCCCCGGCTTGGTTTTCGGTTTGCTGGTGATTTTCGGCTCCAGCCCGGCGATGCGGTGTTCTTCGATTTTCCGCTCCAGGTAGCGCGTAGGGGCGGTTAGGACGAAGTCCGTAACCGCCCGAACCATAGCAGTGGGTCATAACACGATGATTTTGTTCGCAGGTTGGGTTAGCGAGACACAAGCAACCGGAACAGCTCGCATAGCGACCATTCGTAGGGTGTAGCTCACAAAATCGTCGCCACGCAACCGCATTGACTTGGGCGTGTTTACGGCTGAATGGTATAGCCATCCACCGAAAGTTTCAGACAAGGCCTTGCAGGTGAATGGCAAGCAGCCGCTGCCGCTGCGCATTATTTTGGCAACGCTGCCGTGCGGGCAACCTGCCGTCGTGCTTGAATATTTTTCCGGCGCCCGCGGTCATCCCCGCCCTTGTCCACATTTTTTGGGGATAACCGCCTGTCGGGCGCGCTGCCGTTGCCCGTCGCCACATGGGAAAGTTATGCACAAATGCCGTGCTGGCGCGATGCAGGCGGATGCAAGCGGAAAAAGCGCTTTGTTTACCGCAATCTCTGTTAGTTTGTTGTTTTATAGTGTGTTTTTCTCGCGCGACTGGGGGCGACCCTCGTCGTAACGGGCGGGAAATATCAGGTTTTTCGGCAAAATGCGCGAGTTATGCACCAAGTTATCCACCGTGGCAGTCATCGCGCCAATCATCGCCCCCTCCGCCGCCGCATTCGGCGATAATGCCGCCTTTCCCATTCGCAAAGGAATCCCATGCTCCTCTTTAGCCGCCGCTTTTTGCCGTTTTTCATCACCCAGTTTTTCGGCGCGTTTACCGACAACCTCTACAAAAACGCGCTGCTGGTCTATCTCACCCTGCACCTCTCCGACAGCAAAACGCTCAGCCTCTACACCAACCTGAGCATGGCGCTGTTCATCTTCCCGATGTTCCTCTTTTCCGCCTGGTCGGGGCTGCTCGCCGACCGCTTCGAGAAGCGCTTTCTCATCATCCGTATCAAGTGGCTGGAGGTGTTCATCATGGTGGTCGGCATCCTCGCCTTTGTCTGCGACCTCATCCCGCTGATGGTGCTGGTATTGTGCCTGCTCGGCCTGCAATCGACCTTCTTCGGCCCGGTGAAATACGGCATCCTGCCGGAGCGGCTCAATGAAGACGAGCTGATGCTCGGCAATGGCCTGGTGGAGGCGGGGACGTTCCTCGCCATCCTCGGCGGCACGCTGGTCGGCGCGTCGCTGGTCGCGCGTGAATCGCTCTACCCGTGGCTGTTCGCGGCGATGGCGGCATCGGTCGGCATCGGCGTTGCCGCCGCCTACGCCATTCCCGCGTATCAGGGTGAGACCGACCGCCACGCGCTGCCGCCGTTCCAGCCGTGGCGGCAGACGACGACGCTGCTCGCCTACACCGCGCGGCAGAAGACGATTTTCCAGTGCATCCTTGCCATTTCCTGGTTCTGGCTGCTCGGCGGTGCGCTGCTGACGCAAATCCCGCAATACACGAAGGAAATTCTGAACAGCGACCCGACCGTGACCACCTACCTGCTGGTGCTGTTTTCCGTTGGCATCGGCATCGGCTCGCTCTTAAGCAACCTGCTCGCGCGCGGGCGGATTGAGGCGGGGTTGGTGCCGGTCGGCGCCTTTATCCTCGCTGCCGGGCTTGCGGGCGTCATCCTCATTCAAGGCAATCCCGCCATCAGCGCGCCGCAAACGCTGGCCGCCTTCGCCCACGACCCGCGCTTCATCCCCACCACCCTCGCCTTCTTCGCCATCGCCTTTGGCGGCGGCATCTACGCCGTGCCGCTCTACGCCATCATCCAGCACCGCGCCGAAAGCGGCCACAAATCGCAAGTCATCGCGGCGAACAACATCATCAACGCGCTCTTCCTCGTCATCGTCAGCCTGCTCGGCGTGCTGGTGCTGGGCGTACTCGGCTGGAGTATGCAGGCGCTGTTTGCGCTGCTGCTCGGCCTGCACCTTGCCATCTCGCTCTACATCTTTACCGTCGTCCCCGAATTCATCATGCGCTGCCTGGTCATCTGCATCATCGCCTGCTGCTACCGCCTGCGTGTTGATGGGCGCGACAATGTGCCGAAAACCGGCGCGGCCTATATCGCCTGCAACCACCTGAGCTACATGGACGCGCTGATTCTCATGGTCGCCATCCGCCGCCCGGTGCGCTTCATCATGTATTACAAGATTTTCCAAATCCCGGTACTGCGCTACATCTTCAAAAGCGCAGGCGCATTCCCCATCGCCGGACAGCGCGAAGACCGCGCACTCTTCCTCGCCTCCTTTGAACACGTGCACAACGCCATTGGCAAGGGCGACCTCATCGGCATCTTCCCCGAAGGCGAACTCTCTCGCGACGGCAATCTCGGCGAATACAAACGCGGCATCGAGCGGATGCTGGCGCGCGACCCGGCACCGGTGATTCCGGTCGCCATTAACAACCTCTGGGGCAGCCTCTTTTCCCGCAGCGGCGGGCTGATGAAAGGCGGGCCGCGCAAATGGTTCGCGCGCATCACCGTCCGCATCGGCACGCCACTGCCGCCACAAACCACCGCCGCCGAACTGCGTGAGGCAACGCAGCGGCTGCTTGACCGTAACTGAATCCCCCGTGAGCGATAACCCCATGACCGACACCGACCGCATCACCGCCCTGCGCGCCGAAATCCGCGCGCACGACCACGCCTACTATATCCTTGATAACCCGCGCATTGCCGACGCCGAATACGACGCGCTGATGCGCGAGTTGCGCGCGCTGGAAGCAGCCAGCGGCGCCCCCGTCCCCGCCGATTCGCCGACCCGCCGCGTTGGCGGCAAGGCCGATGGCGCTTTTGCCCCGGTGGCGCACGACGTGCCGATGCTGTCGCTGGATAACGTCTTCAGCGAAGAGGAATTTGCCGCTTTCGTCAAGCGCTTGCAGGAGCGGCTTGACCATGATGAGCTGCTGCTGTCCGCCGAGCCGAAGTTCGACGGCCTTGCCATCAGCCTGCGTTATGAAAATGGTGTCCTCACCCGCGCGGCGACCCGTGGCGACGGCGCGACCGGCGAGGACGTCACCGCCAATGTGCGCACCATCCGCGCCATCCCGCTGCGCCTGCTCGACGACGCGCCGCCTGCGGTTATCGACATCCGTGGCGAGGTGTATATGCCCAAAGCCGCCTTTGC
>NZ_CALJAH010000291.1 GCF_938028185.1 uncultured Cardiobacterium sp.
TCAGTTTCCTACACAAGCATACGGAAAAATGCGGTTCTCCAAGATTTTAAACAGGTTCTCACAACACCTGCAACATTTGCGGGTCGTCGGCGTGTTCAATCAGCATGGCGCGGACGCGGCTTTGCCACAGCTCGCCAAAGCGGGCGAGTTCGGCAGCATTCGCCTCGCCGCTGACCGCTTTCGGCATCAGCGTCTGCATATCGGCGGCAAAGGGGACGATGCTGGCGTTGAGCTCCAGTTCGACCCGCGCGCTGTTATCGAGGCGGGTGAGCGCCATCAGCCCGGTCAGCGGTGCGTCGTAGGAGAGCAGGTCGCGGCGGCGGAACCGCCCCGGCGCGCCGATGCCGCCAAAGCCGGTTTCGGCAGCGGCGCCGGTGAGCAGGGTAGCGATGGTGGCGATGACACCGGTGGTGCCATTGTCGCGGGAATCGCGCATTTGCACGGTGATGCCGCCGCGTTCGGGCAGGTCGTCGCCGTAGAGCGCGCGCAGACCGCGACGGACGAGGAGGTAGGCGCCCGCAACCGTCGGGCAGGAATGCCCGGCGAGGCGCACCGCATCGGCGTAGTGGTATTCAAGGATGCCACCCGCCGCGGCGCCGAGGAAGCGGGCGAGCGGGTCGCGCACGCGCACGGTCGGTGCCTGGGCAAAAAAGGTGGGGAAAGTTTCTTGCATGGGATGTCTCCGGTTTCGTGTTGGAATGCGGGCAGTTGCGCCGCGGCGCGCAAGTATAGGGCGCGCGCCGGGCGGCGTCATTGAGGGTTGTCGCATCGTAACGTCGCCGCCAACCATTGCGCGTAACCCGCGTTCACTGCCACAACCGGCAGGCACAACACCTGCGGACAGTCATACGGATGCAGGCGGATTATCGCCGCCTCGACCGCGTCGTACAGCGCCCGCCGCGTCTTGATGGCAAGGCGCACCTCGTCGTCCATGCACAGCGCGCCCTGCCACCAGTATTGACTGCGAATCGCCTCGTACTGGATGCAGGCGGCAAGTCGTTCGGCCAGCAATGCTTTGCCAATGCGTTCGGCACTGGCGCGATCGGGCGCGGTGGAGAGCACCACGCACAGCTCATCGTTCATAACAATCTCCGCTTCAGCTATCACCCGGATTATATAGCGATACTCACCAAGCCCTGTACGGCGAGGCGGCGCAACGCTGTACAGGGCTTGGTGGGATTGCTATACCCTACGACGGCGACGACGCGCGGGCTATAATGCCATTCTCATTTGCAACCGGAGAACCATCATGTTGAAACGCCGACAATTTATCGCCACCACCTCCGCCGCGCTCGCCGCATTGTCGTTCCCCGCCCGTGCGCAGAATGCGGGCAAACTGACCCTGTGGGGGCC
The DNA here is from genome assembly GCF_938028185.1 of uncultured Cardiobacterium sp. Lineage (GTDB taxonomy): Bacteria > Pseudomonadota > Gammaproteobacteria > Cardiobacteriales > Cardiobacteriaceae > Cardiobacterium. The sequence continues at coordinate 1,354 of NZ_CALJAH010000291.1, forward strand.
GCCGGTGACGCCGAGCGTGTTGCTTGCCATCGCCGCGCGCGAAGGCAAGGCGAAGGACATCAGCCCGTTTGAAGTACAAATCTGGCGCAGTCCCGACCAGTTGCGCGCCGGCCTGGTGAACGGTGAAATCGCCGCCTCCATCGTGCCGAGCTACGTCGCCGCCAACCTCTACAACCAGGGGCGCAAGGTCAAATTGTTCAACATCATGAGTGAAGGACTGAACTACATCGCCGCGCCCGTCGAAGACGGCAAGCCGCTCATCGCCAGCCTCGCCGACCTGGCGCAACGCAGCCTCGTCATCCCCTTCAAAAACGATATGCCCGACCTGCTCCTGCAAATCCTCTACAAAAAAGCGGGGCTGGATTTTGCGGCGGCGAAGGTGAGCTACACCGCAACACCGCCGGAAGCGCTGGTGCTGTTCCTGAGCGGCAAAGTGGATTGCGCCAACCTGCCCGAACCGCTGATGAGCCTCGCGCAAATCAAGGCAAAAGAAAAAGACAGGGAAATCGCACGCGCGCTCGATGTGCAGCAGCTTTGGGGCGAAGCATTCAACAGCGCGCCACGGGTGCCGCTCGCAGGCCTGCTCTTTACCGACGACTTTATCGCGCAGCACCAGGATTTCATTGCCGTGCTCAATGACGATTTGCAGGCGGCGGTCGAATGGAGCAAGGCGCATTCTGACGAGACGGCGAAACTTGCGGCGGAATATCTGCCCTTCCCGCCAGAAGCGCTCGCCGCCGGCATTCCGCATTCGCGCTTTTCCGCCATTCCCGCCGCCAGCATCGAGGCGGAAATCTTGAATTTCTACACGGAAATGCACGCGCTCAATGCGAAAATCACCGGCGGCAAAGTGCCGGATGCGGGGCTTTTCTATCGCGGTTAGGGGCTGCAAACCATCCGCGTCAGCGACTGCATATAAAACGACAATAGAAGCGTAGCCAACTGTGTTCCCCAACCCGTCGGTTGGGGAAACCAAACCCGGTAATTATGCGGTTTGCGGCGTGGATTCCTTCGTTTGTTCAAGGGTTGCGAGATAGTCCCGCATCCGCGCGTTCAAAATCCGCAGCAGTTTGTGCATACACGCATTTATCGCCACTTTGAACGGTTTGCCACGATTTATCAGCCGCTCGTAAAACACCTTGATTTTCGGATCAAAGCGCGTCGCCGTCAGCGTCGCCATGTACAGTGCGTTGCGCACCATCTTGCGCCCGCCTATGCAGACGGTCTTTAGACAGTACGCGGTTGTACGGCGCGTCTTGTACGGAACTTTGTGAGTATCGCTATATATACTGGTAATGCGCACGTTCTTTTGGAGGTCATTATGTTTTTTCTTTTATTAAGTGTCTGTTTCAGCGTGGCGGTGTCAGTGTTATTGAAACTGGCGCGGCGGCGGCAGTGGGCGCTGGCGCAGATGGTGGCGGTCAATTATCCGGTGGCGGCGGCCTTGACCTGGCTGGTGGCGCGGCCTTCGTGGGCAAACGCGGACGGTTTTTGGGCGTCGTGGTGGCTGTTCGCCCTGCTGGGGCTGTTGTTGCCGCTGGTGTTTGTGGTGATGGGGCGGGCGGTGCAGGCGGCGGGGATTGTCCGCGCCGATGCGGCGCAGCGGGTGGCGCTGGTGATTCCGCTGTTGGCAGCGTTTTTGTGGTTCGGCGAGCGGTTGTCGCCGTGGTCGGTGGCGGGGATTGTGCTGGTGTTCGCCGCACTTGCCTGTTTGTTGCAGCGCGATGGTGCGGCGGGCGAAGGCGGCGGGCGGCACGCGGCGCTGTGGCTGGCCGGGGTCTGGCTCGGTTATGGTGTGATTGATGTGTTGTTGAAGCGGTTGTCGCTGGCGACGGCGGGCGCGTTTCCGGCGCTGTTGTTGTTGGTGTTTGTGCTGGCGGCGCTGTTGTCGTTCGCTTTTTTGTGGGCGCAGCAGACACGCTGGTCGCGCGCGCCAGTGGCGGGCGGGGCGCTGCTCGGCGTGCTGAATTTCGGCAATATTTTTTGTTATTTGCAGGCGCACGCGGCGCTCAGGGAGAATCCCAGCGTGGTCTTCGCCGGGATGAATGTTGGCGTGATTGTGCTGGGTGCGCTGGTCGGTGCCGGGCTGTTCCGCGAGCGCCTGCGTCCGGTGAATGTCGCCGGGGTGGTGCTGGCGCTTATCGCGGTTGGCTGTTTAGCGTATGCCAGGTTTGTAGCCGCGTGAACAGGCGGCGCAGGCGCGGCGAGGTGTGGCGCTGCTCCCAGGCGCGCAGCAGCGGCAGGTGGATGGCGCAGGCGAGGATGACACCGCCGGCAAGGTCCACCGGGTAGTGCATCCCCAGCCAGACGCGACTCGCCATCACCAGCATGGCCCAAGCGGTGACGGCGCCGCTGATGATGAGGCGACGGCGGTTGGCGTAGCCGATGATGCCGGCGAAGAGTAGCGCCCAACTGGCAGCGAAGGTGGTGTGGCCGGAGGGGAAGCTGTAGCCGGTGTCTTTGGCGCGGTGGGCGATGAGGTAGGGCGGGGTTTGGTGCTCTGCCCGTGCGTAGTAGTTGCGGACGGCGTCGGCGCGGGCGCTGCGCGGCACGCTGTAGAAGGCGCGGATGCGGGCGGGGTCGTGTTTGCTGAGGACGGCGACGTAGGGGCGCGCTTCGCCAATGAGCGGTTTGAGCAGGCTTTTGCTGATTTGGGTCGCGCCGAGCGAGATGAGGACGACGAGCAGCAGCGCGCGGGTTTCGCCACGGCGGTGGCTGTAGCAGAGCAACGCGGTGAGGGCGATGATGCTGGCGAAGGCGACGGGACTGCCCGCGGTTTGGGTGATGAGCCAGAGCGGGCGGGCAAGCGGGACTTCGCTGCCCTGCCAGTGCCAGCCGGTAAGCCAAAAGGCGACGGGGACGAGGAGGAGCAGGGCGGTGATGGTGAGGAGGCGTTTGGTCATGGTTGGTAACGGTAGGGGGGTGATGCGCGGGTATTGGTTGAGGATGTTTTCTTTATCCCGTGCGCATGACGCCGCGGTGATTGTCGCCGGGAGGATGAAGGAAATCCGTAATGTTCAATAGCTGCGGAAAATCATGGGGTTGCTTCTGTACGGTATGATTGGACACAGTTATGATAGCAGTTTTCCCGCCTGTATCTTTTGGCTATTCAAAAGGAAAATGCGTTGTAAAGTTACGACAAGTTTTATGATTTGTAATAAAGTGGAAATATAGATTTTCTTGGGGTAAGATTGCCTTACGTCGTGCTATAGGGTTATGAATTTTAACCGTATAGCCGCGGTGTGCCACCAGGCACGCAGGGAGAGCAGCCGCAGGATTTCTCCGCCCAGGATGGCTCTCAATCCGTTTCAATCGCCGCATCGGGTGTTTACCCGTTTGGCTTTCACTTAGTTATATTAGAGGTATATATGGCTAAACAAATCGCTTTGACGCTTGCCAGGGTCAAGGGCCGCAGCAATAGTGCAGATATTGTCGATCAGGTCAGTATCAATACAGGGAATGGCAGCCCGGTACACGTTCGCGCCGTTGACAACGTTTATTACCAGCTCACGGATTTGAGCACACAGTACGGTCCGGAAAACATCATGACCGAGCGCGTCGGCAACGATCTCTACGTCGCCTTTGAAGGCGAGAGCATCGAATCACCGAGCCTGATTATCGACAACTACTATGGCCTCAACCCGGACGGCAGCAAGAACCTGCTGGTCGGGCAGCACGAGAACGGCTCGTTCTACCCCTACGTCCCGGAAACCGCTCAACAGGGCGATGCGGTGCATATGCTCGCCGACCACGTTGCCGCCGGACAGGCACTGGGCGGTGATTCCAGCTTTGCCGGGGTCATCCCGGCCGATAGCGGTGCGGCAGGCGGCTGGAGTCCGTGGGCAATCCTCGGTGGCATCGCCGCTTTGGGCGGGCTGACCGCAATCGGTCTCGCGGCACGCAACCACCACAGACACAAAAAACACCACGACGACGATAACCACCAGCCGAATCCGAACCCGAACCCGAATCCAACCCCGGATCCGAAAACCATCGCTCCGCCGACCGTGGCGAGAGACACGGCAAACAAGGGCGGCGTCACCATCACCCCGAACAGCAAGGCGACCAGCCTGGACGTCAAATACACCGACGAAGCCGGTCATGAACGCACCCTGCACGTCAGCAAGGGCACGGATGGCAAGTGGACGGCACAAGGCGGACTGCCGGACGGCGTGACCGTTGACCCGAACACCGGCAAAGTCACCCTTGCCCCGGACAGCGTCAAGGATGGCTCAAACGTCACCGCAACCAACAGCGACGGCAGCCATACCAGCATGAACGCTACCGTAATCGCCGATAACGATGCGGGCAACACTCCCAATCCGCCGAATCCCAATCCGAATCCTTCGCCGAGTCCGAATCCTTCACCCAGCCCGAACCCCTCGCCGAATCCAAATCCTTCACCGAATCCTGCAATCAACCCGCCGACCGTCGCCAAAGACCCGGCGCATCAGGGCGGCGTTACCATTACCCCGGACAGCAAGGCAACCACCCTTGAAGTCAAATACACCGATGAACAGGGACAACCCCACACCCTGACCGCCAAAAAAGACGGCAGTACCTGGAAATTTGACGGTACCACGCCAACCGGCATCACCATTGACCCGGCAACAGGCAAAGTGACCATTGCACCGGAAAACGTCAAGGACGGCTCAACCGTAACCGCGAAAAACAGCGACGGCACCAACACCAGTACCGATGCGAGCGTCATCGCTGACAATGACAACGGCACGCCGACGCCGCCAAATCCCAATCCGAACCCGCAAACCATTGAGCCGCCGGTAGTCGCCAAAGACCCCACGCACAAAGGTGGCGTGACCATCAGCCCGAACAGCAAGGCGAACACCCTGACCGTTGACTACACCGACGAACAGGGACAACCGCACACCGTGACGGTGAACAAGGACGCGAGCGGCAAATGGACAGCGAAAGGCACGCTGCCGACCGGCGTGACCGTAGATGCGACCAGCGGCAAAGTGACGCTGGAACCAAAAGCGGTGAAAGACGGCAGCACCGTCAAGGCAAACAATGGCGATGGCACCAATACCAGCGCTGACGCCAGTGTTGTCGCCGACAACGAAACCGGCACCACCCCGCCGGCCATTGATCCGCCGACCGTGGTTGCCGATACCGCGCACCAGGGCGGAGTCGTTATCACCCCGAACAACAAGGCAAAAACCCTGACCGTCAACTACACCGACGAACAAGGACAACCCCACACCATCACGGTAGAAAAAGACACAAGCGGCAAATGGACGGCGAAAGGCACCCTGCCGAAAGACGTGGACGTTGACACGGCGACGGGCAAAGTGACGCTGCCGCCGGAGGAAGTCAAA